>CAYHAX010000056.1:0-7830 GCA_964354695.1 uncultured Dehalococcoidia bacterium | reverse complement strand
TGGGCACTCCCAGTACCTGGTAGAAATCCTTAGCTGGCATAGAGATAATCCTCCTATACTATGGGCATATTATACCTGTTGACAATAACTTTGTCAATTTACTGATGAAGCAAAATTGACAAAGTTATTATAACTATTCATATTAATATAGACAAAAGTATGTTGACGAAAAAAAGCTATGAATGGGATATGTCTTTGCGAGGAGTCTGCCTAAGGAGGACGACGAAGCAATCCCGCAAGCTGTTTGAAATACACGTTGAGATTGCTTCGCTACGCTCGCAATGACATAAGCAATCCAACTTCGGTGTAGGGGAAAGGACGTGTTCTTTGCCCGTATTATGCTGAACTTGACGGCGCAAGCGGAGGCAACATATAATTAGGCAAGGCAGTGTGCGTGTGAGATGAATTCGATCGTTGGGGAGGGGTGGTCTTGCTTGGGTACCGTAGCTCTCCAGACGTTAGGCTGCAAGCTGAATCAGGCGGAGACGGAAACGCTTGCCCGCCAGTTCCTTCAAGCTGGCTATAGGGTTGTTGCCCCTGACCAGGCTGCTGACATCTATCTGCTGAACACGTGCACGGTAACTCACATCGCTGACCGCAAATGCCGTAGCATGCTGAGAACAGCCCATCGCCGTAACCCCGATGCCATGATTGTAGCTACTGGCTGCTATGCCGAGCGGGCTGCCGCCGAGTTAAGCAACATCGAAGGGGTGGGGCTGGTCGCAGGCAACGCAGATAAGGGGCGGTTGGTGGAGATAATCGAGTCCAGATACAATGGACACAGGTGCAGCGCCTTGCAAGGGCATCAAGTATCACCATTTCGCACCCGTGCCATGGTCAAGATTCAGGAGGGGTGCAGCCAGCCCTGTTCGTTTTGTGTGGTGCCCCGGGTGCGGGGCGAGGAGCGAAGCCGTCCTCCCGAGGAAATCGTCTCTGAGGTGGAAGCCAGGGTCTCTGAGGGTTATAAAGAGGTTGTCCTGACCGGCACCTGCTTAGGGCGCTATGGGGAGGGTGAAGGTCTCCGGGCATTGGTTGAGCGCATCTTGGAGGAGAGCGATATCTTGCGTTTGCGGCTCTCCTCGCTGGAGCCTGGCGACCTGACTGCTGAATTGCTTGAACTGTGGAAGGATAGCCGTCTTTGCCCTCATATTCACATGCCCCTGCAGAGTGGCAGCGATACGGTGCTGGAGAGGATGGGGCGCTCTTATTCCATCTCTGAGTATGAGCAGGCAGCGAAGCTGGCGCGTGAAGCTATACCGAACTTGGCGTTGACTACAGATATAATGGTCGGTTTCCCTGGGGAGAGCGAGGGGGAGTTCCGCGAAAGCTATCGCTTCTGCGAACGCATGAAGTTCGCCGGCATGCATGTCTTCCCCTTCTCGGCGCGTCTCGGCACCAGGGCAGCTAAGATGCCTGACATGGTTGGAGCCAGCGAGAAGAAGGTGGGATGTCAGCTCATGCTCGACCTGGCTCAAAAAAGCAAACAGTGCTTCAGGGAAGGTTTTTTAGGACAGAGCATGAGCGTGTTGTGGGAAGGCGAGAAGGAAGGGATTTGGTACGGTCTAACTGACAATTATATGAGGGTATTCGTTGTGAGCAGGGAGATGCTCGCTAATCGGATATTGCTGACCAAGATGGTTGCTCAATACGATGGCATACTTGTGGGGGAATTGATATCGTGACGTAGTTGCCCAATTTATTGGGCAGGTTGCCTGATAAATCAGGCAACTACAGAGGTAAGGGGGTTGAGATTATGAGCAATACTGATGTGATATACCTGGTGCTGTTTTTTGTCTGCTTGCTATTCTCCGCTTTTTTCGCCAGTTCGGAGACGGCGTTTATCTCGCTGCAGAGGCTGAGGGTGAGGCATCTGGCACGCACTGAGCATGCTGATAGCGATGCTGCCAAGCAAGTAGCTGCGATTACGGAGAAGCCCGAGCGCCTGTTGACCACTGTGCTTCTGGGGAATAATCTGGTCAACACAGCTGCTGCGGCTTTGGCTACAATCCTGATTGCGTCCAGGTTGACTGAAGGGCAGACGGTGCTGGTAACTACGGCAGTAGTGACCGTACTGTTGCTCGTCTTTGGAGAGGTATTCCCCAAGATCGTAGCTACCAGATACGGCGAGCGGTTAACCTTTCTCTACGTTAACCCGATGAGAATACTGATATTGGTTTTATCACCGATAGCAAACGTATTCGTCTGGATCGCCGACAAGTTTGCTCGGTTGGTGGGAGCAACTCCTACACGGAAGACGCTGACGAGCGAGGCGGAGATTCGTACTGCTGTTTCTCTGGGGATGGAGGAGGGTACTCTTGTCGAGGCTAAGGCTGAGATGTTGGAGGGTGTGTTTCGCTTCGGCGACCGCCATGTTTCCGAGTTAATGGTCCCCCGTCCTGATATCACCTGGGTGGAGAAAGGCACTACGCTCCGAGAGTTTCTCTCCATCTATGCCCAGACCCCATATTCCCGATTCCCAGTCTATGAGGATACCAGAGACAATGTGATAGGAGTGCTCTGGATAAAGGACGTGCTCATGGCTCAGGCCAAAGGAACGATTCAGGAGAGCAGCCCGGTTGATACGCTGGCGCGGCCGGCATACTTTGTGCCCGAGGGAAAACATGTCGCTGCGCTTTTCGCTGAGCTGCAGAAGTCTGGCGGCCACATTACTATAGTCGTCGATGAGTTCGGCGGCGTTTCCGGTGTGGTTACGATGGAGAAGCTATTAGAGGAGATTGTGGGTGAGTTGAGAGATGAGCTGACCAAGACGGGTAAAAGCTTTGAGGCTATAGGTGAGAACAGCTTCCAGATAGACGGTGGGATGAAGATCGAAGATGCCAATGAGCAACTGGAACTGGGGCTTCCTGAAGGCCATTATGAGACGGTGGCTGGCTTTGTCCTCGATCTACTTGGCCACATACCCAAAGATGGGGAGCAGCTACGGTACGATAAGTTGAAGATGGTGATAACCGAAGTAAAAGGGGTCAAGATCGAGAGAATCTTGGTCACCAAGGAGAAAGATGCAGCGACTACGTCTGACATTCGGCAGGGGTGAGGAGCTAAGGTATATCTCCCATTTAGACCTGATGAGGCTGTGGCAGCGAGCGCTACGTAGGGCTGAGATACCGCTGGTTTATTCTCAGGGCTTCAGTCCCCATCCCAGATTGTCGCTTGCAGCTCCTCTGGCTGTGGGGGTGATCAGTTCGGGGGAGCTTATGGATGTTTTCTTGGGGCGTAGGGTCTCGCCGAATTTCTTTATGAAGACGGTGGGGGAGCAATTGCCACGAGGCATCGATATCTCTGAGGTGGTGGAGGTGGGTATCGGGCTGCCTTCGCTGCAGTCTCAGGTGCGTTCTGCCGAATATAAGGTTGTCGCTGAGATTTTCAAAGAGCCGAAAGAGGTGGAGGCTGATATTCGCTCTCTGATGGCGAGCGATAAGTTGCCCTGGCAGCATACTAGGGATAAGGAGGTCCGCAAGTACGACCTGCGGAACCTGATAGATGAGCTCTGGCTTGTCGAGAGCCATCCCCCTGAGTACATCATAGGTATGAAGCTGCGTTGCGATAGCACGGGCACGGGCAGGGCTGAGCAGGTGCTCTCAGCCCTTGGGTTTGAGGCTTCCCCTAGATCCATCCATCGCACCAAGCTGGTTTTGGAGAGGCAGGCTAAGCATATTGCTCGCAGATAAACCTGAGTCAGCGCAAGCCCCGGATGCACAGAGACAGGAGAAAGCACGAGAATACGCCAGCTTGACGCGGCGTCTCTTCTTCGTAGATTTAGCTCTGGGGGCTATTCTCCTGCTGGCATTCCTGCTGAGCGGGCTCTCCAGCGGATTGAGGAATCTCCTGGATTACCCTCAGTCGGCGAGGGTTGCGTTATATTTCGTTACTCTGGTATTGGGATTCAGCATACTTTCGGCTCCGCTGGATTTTTACAGGGGCTTCGTCCTGCCGCATCGCTATGGGCTTTCCTGCCAGAGCTTCGGTTCGTGGCTAGCTGACGAGGCGAAGAGCATGGCTTTGATGCTGGTGCTGGGCGCGGGGCTGGTGGTGGTTATCTATCTGTTTCTCGAGGCATTCCCCGAGACGTGGTGGCTCTTGGCTTTCGCTTTCCTGGTGCTGGTCTCCGTGATACTGACCAATCTGGCGCCGGTGCTCATTCTGCCCCTTTTCTTTAAGACAGAGCCTCTGGCTGACCCCGAGCTACGCACGAGGCTGCTCAGCCTGGCGGAGCGTTCCAGGACTAAGATAAGGGGTATCTTCCAGATAAACTTCAGCAGCAAAAGCACCGCTGGCAACGCTATGCTCATGGGCTGGGGCAATACCAGGCGCATCGTTATCAGCGATACCATGCTACAGCGCTATACCCCGGAGGAGATTGAGGTGGTAATGGCGCACGAACTCGGTCATCATTGTCACAGGGATATTGCCAGGCTCATCGTAGCGCAATCGGTGCTTATGCTTCTGGGGTTCTATCTAATGCACGTGGTGTTGAATTGGGCTGTGCCTGAGTTGGGCATGGAGGGCATTTCAGATGTAGCAGCTCTGCCTTTACTGGCGCTGGTGGGGGCTGCATCTACTCTGGTGCTTATGCCGCTAGCCAATGCCTACAGTCGGCACCTTGAGGAATCCGCCGACCGCTACTCTCTGGCTGCTACGGCTAACCCTGAGGCTTTCTCTGCTCTGCTCACCAAGCTCACCGACCAAAACCTCTCTGAGTCTCAGCCTGGCAGATGGTCGGAGATTCTGTTCTATGATCACCCTCCTTATTACAGGCGGATTGCGCTTGCTCGCCGCTACCAGGGGGAGAATAAGCAATGAAGCTCATCTTAGTCAGGCATGGTGAGACCGACTGGAACAAACAGCGCCGGGTGCAGGGGCTGAGCAATCTGGGGTTGAACGAGACCGGGAGAAAGCAGGCTGACGCGCTGGCTCAGGTTCTCAGGAAAGAGAAGGTGGATGTTATCTATACCAGCCCTTTGAGGCGGGCTAGGGAGACAGCCCAGGCTATAAGTCGTTTTCACAGGGTTGAGGTGGTTACCATAGATGGGTTGAAGGAGCTGGATGTTGGCGAGGTAGATGGCATGACCTATGAGGAGATGAAGGTTCATCATAGCGAATTCTTCGCCAAATGGATGGTTGATTTCACATCGGTGAGGTTGCCCGGAGGCGGCTTTCTGCCTGAGCTTCAGGATGAGTGCTGTGCAGCTATCCAGGATGTGGTCAAAAGGGAGTGTGAAGTAAATGGAAACAGGACTGTGGTTGCGGTCACGCATTTCTTTCCCATTCTCTGCATTGTTTGCAACACGCTGGGGATAGGTCTTTCGCATTGCAGGAGGTTGAGGCTGGATGTAGCCTCGATGTGCGTTTTTGAGTTCAACCCTGATAGGGCGGTGCTGGTGACATTTAACGATACCTGCCACTTGAGGGAATTGGTTAGATGAGCCGACGGAAGCCGTTGCCCCAGCGAGTTCTTCAGTTCGTCCGCGAGCGCGAGCTGGTCGGAAAGAAGGAGACTCTGCTAGTAGGAGTGTCCGGCGGACCTGACTCGGTATGCCTGCTGCATGTGCTGGCTAGCCTCAGGGAAGACCTGGGGGTCAAGCTGCACGTTGCTCACCTCGACCACGCGCTGCGTGGCGCTGAATCGGATGCTGAGTCTGAATATGTCCGCTCGCTGGCTCGCAGACTGAGGATACCCGCCACGATTGAAATGCGGGACGTAAAGGCTTATAGGAAGGAGTATCGCCTTTCCCTGGAGGAGGCTGCTAGAGAAGTGAGATATGCGTTTTTCTCTGAGGTAGCTCGTTCTCTGGGAACGGACATCGTGGCGGTGGGGCATACTGCTGACGACCAGATTGAGACAATCGTGATGCATCTGATAAGGGGGACGGGGCTTGCCGGGCTTCGAGGCATGCAGCCTTTAAGTACTTTAAGGACGGCTGATGGTACTAAGCTGAGGATAGCGAGGCCGCTCCTTGAGGTGGAAAGGAAGGAAACCGAGGCTTATTGCGCTGCACAAAAGCTGTCTCCCAGAACCGATTCCTCCAATGTTCTGCCCAATCAGTTGCGCAACCGTGTCCGCAGCCAGCTTCTGCCTCTGCTCAGGGAGTATAATCCCGATATCGACGAGATACTGCTTCGCTTAGCTGGCGCTGCTGAGACAGATTTGGAGTATATAGCGGCGGAGGTATCGAAGCTCTGGGGGGATGTGGTAGAGGAGCAGCAGGAGGGAGTAGCTATAAACAGGGCGAGATTTTCACAGATTCACCCTGCTTTGCGGGGGCATCTTGTTCGTTCTGCTTTGCAGCGCACGCTGGGCGACCTTCAGGACATAGAATCTGTCCATGTCGAGAGCATTATCGAAGCACTAGGCAAGCCTGCGGGGAAGAAGCTTTCCCTGCCCAGAGGGCTGGCTTTCCACGGCGATTATGAGCATGGTTTAATTACAGCTAAGAAGACACTCGCCAGCCCTTTTCCTGCCCTGGAGGGAGAATACCGTCTTAAAGTCCCTGGTGTGACCGATCTTGGCGGCTGGAGGGTAAAAAGCAGCATCCTTGCTCGCAGGTCGAAAGCGGGAGTTGAAAACAGGTTTAAGTCCTATTTCGACCTCGATGTCGCGGGGAAGGAGCTTGTGGTTCGGGGGCGAAAGAGGGGCGGGAGGTTTCAACCTCTGGGCATGGAGTCGCCCAAGAAGCTTCAGGACTTTATGGTTGATGCCAAGATACCACGCGCATGGCGTGACAACGTGCCGCTGGTGTGCTCGCCGCAGCAAATCATCTGGGTGGTGGGCTGGCGCATAGACAACCGCGCCAGGGTCACTGATGCAACAAAGCAGGTGCTCTGTTTGGAGTTTAGAGGTATAGAGGTAATTTGACAAATCCTCTCACTTACTAGTATAAGTGCGTCACATATTCGGATGGGAGGTGGAGCATGAAGCTGAGTGCTCGCAATATCCTGAAGGGGAAGGTCAAACAGGTCAAACCAGGGGTGGTAAATACGGAGGTAATAGTAGAGCTGCCGGGTGGGAACGAAATAGTGTCTATAATTACCAAGGAATCTGCTGAGAGTCTGAAGTTGAAAAAGGGCAAAGCGGTTTACGCAGTCATCAAGGCTTCCAATGTTATGATTGCGGTAGACTAGCCGGGCTATGTAGTAAGCGAAGCCAAAAACTCGGTGCAGCTGCCACTTGCGTTGGCTTAGCGCTCCATGATATAATTCTGACAACTTAATATACTCTCCGACCTACTGCGCCTAAAGAGAAATCTATGGCAGGCAGGCGATAGGGTATCGCGGGAAACGGCGATGCCTCCCTTTTGGAAAGGAGAGCTTGCGGGCACGGTATTACTGTGTGCGAAGCACCTCCTTTCGAGGTGCTATTTTATTTGGAGGCAATATAGCGCTCAGCTAATAAAAAAAGTGAATACAGTTCTCCGAGCTTTGTCTCCTAAAGGTTCACCCATGGAGACTGGCCGAAGGGTATTGCGGGAAACGGCAATGCCTCCCGTGTTTGGAAAGGAGAGAGCGATGGGAAACAAGCTCCGAGTTATGCTCGGGCGCTCCCCACCTGACTTGGGAGCATACGTGAGTGAAGCTATAAAAAATCTGGAGGTTTAAACACAGTGAAAAAGATTTTGATACTTCTTTTAACATTTGCTATGTTACTATCCCTGGTAAGCGTGCTTCCTGCGTGCACTGAGGAGGCAGCGCCTACAATTACACCCACTCCCACTCCTCAGGTAGTCCCTCCCCTGAAGCCTGTGGGAAGGCTTACAGTAGCAACGACTACCAGCCTTTATGACACCGGGCTCTGGAGCTATCTGGAGCCGATGT
>CAYHAX010000055.1:0-2226 GCA_964354695.1 uncultured Dehalococcoidia bacterium | reverse complement strand
AGATAGGACCGAGCTTGTCTAGGGTTTGTCCAGAGCTGTCCATAGGATGCCATTCATGGGTCGACAGCTCTTCGACAGGCTCAGGACAGGGCTCACCCCGAACGGTATGATTGTTCAGCGTTTTGCGTGCCAAATGCGGAGGAAGTCAGAGTGGACTGACTGGTTTGTGGCGATTACGGAGTTCTGCCACTTCTTGAGAGGCTTGCCATCGAGGTCGGTGACCACGCCGCCAGCCTCGGAAACCAGCAACGAGCCGCAGGCAAGCTCCCAGGGATACAAGAGCAGGTGGAAGTAGAGGTCGAGCCTGCCGCAGGCGGTGTACGCCATGCCCAGGGCTGCGGAGCCCATGATTCTGTAGGCGTACATCCTGGGCCAGAGGGAGGAGATGAACTCCAGAGACCTCTTACCCTTCTCGTCCACGTAGCCCAGGTCGAGCCCGACGAGGGAGTCTTTGACTGTCTTTTTAATGGTGACGTGGATGGGGGAGTTATTGAAGCATGCGCCTTCTCCCTTCTGGGCTGAGAACATCTCGTCGCGCATGGGGTCGTAGACTATGCCCAGCAGGACATCTCTGCCCCTAGTCAGGGCGATGACGACTGAGAAAAAGGGTATGCCGAAGGAGTAGTTGTTGGTGCCGTCAAGGGGGTCGAGAATCCATTTATAGCTTGAGTTGCCGCTGACAGCCTGCGATTCTTCAGAGAGGATGCTGTGGTCGGGAAACTCGGCTCTCAAAAAGGATTTTAGAGCCTTTTCCGATTGCAGGTCAACGTCGGTTACGATGTTGGCTCTGCCCTTGAATTTGACTTGCCTCTCCTGCCTGAAATTGTTTCTGAGGACTTGCCCCGCACTTCTAGCTGCTTCCGTTGCTACCTCGAGGGCGCTCTTCCCGTTTCTGGACACAGGCAGGGTGGTCATGGCAAGCCCATCTTGCCCTTGACCTCGGCGATGGTTTCCTTGGCTATGGCGTGGGCGCGGCGAGCGCCGTCGGCGAGGACTTCATCCACATACTTGGGATTCTGGGCGAGAGCAGCCCTTTTCTCGCGGAAGGGGGCGAGGGATTCGTTCAGGTTCTCGGCGAGGAGGCGTTTGCACTCGACGCAGCCGATTTGCGCCGCCCGGCACTTCTTGCCTATCTCATCTAGCTTCAGAGAGGTGTAGAAGTTGTGCAGGCTGTATATATTGCAGACCTCGGGGTGACCGGGGTCGTTGCGGAACTTGCGCGCAGGGTCGGTGAAGGCTGCCATTATCTTCGTGGTGGTCTCCTCAGCGGAGGCTGCGAGCTCGATATGGTTGTCAGCGCTCTTGCTCATCTTCTTCTCGCCGTCGAGTCCCAGCACCATGGGGAAGTTGGTGAGCTTCGCCTGAGGCTCGGGGAAGGTCTCACCGAAGATATAGTTGAAGCGGCGCACAATCTCGCGCGCTATCTCCAGGTGGGGCAACTGGTCCTCGCCCACGGGCACCGTATCCGCCTTATAGAGCACGATGTCTGCGGTCATGAGCACGGGATAGCCCACCAGCCCGTAGTTCACGTTCTGTGGCTGCATCTTCACCTTCTCTTTGAAGGTGGTGACGCGGAGCAGCCAGCCCAGGGGTGTGACCATGCTGAGCAGGGTGTGCAGCTCGGTCACTTCAGGGACGTGGGACTGCACGAAGAGGATGCTTTTTTCGGGGTCGAGCCCTGCTGCCAGCCAGTCGAGCATCATGTCGCGGGTGTTGGCTTTGAGCATGTGGGTGTCCTCGAGGGTGGTGAGGGCATGGATGTCGACGATGCAGTAGATACAATCGTAGTTCTGCTGCAACTTGACATAATTCTGGATAGCCCCCAGGTAGTTGCCTATATGCTGTCTGCCAGTGGGTCTGGCGCCGGAGAAGACGCGCCCCTTTTTCAAGCCAGTCCTCCTCTGAATGTCCAATTGAGTGTAACACAGAATGAGAGTGGGGGCAAGGTAAAAGAAGGTCCTATTTTGATGGGGGGTGCCTGGGACACTCTAGTTTTACGAGGCTGGGGGAAATATCTGGGATTCTTCGCTTTGCCCCTGCTCGATGGCGTTGCTGGACTCTGCGTGATTTAGAAGGGGGGGCGTTTTCTGGCAGTATAGCTGAGCAATGAAGGAGCTTTGGTCAATAAGGGCTTTGTTTTGGAGGTAACGCTTTGCAGGAACAGAACTCTAACTCGTGCATTTCTGAACGAGATGGCTTGATGTTCCCGATTTTTGCCTATTTGGA
>CAYHAX010000054.1:0-13741 GCA_964354695.1 uncultured Dehalococcoidia bacterium | reverse complement strand
CCCTTCTGCATACCATCGTAGACAAAATCGAACACCTGGCGCTGAGTGTCTACCTTAGGCCCACCTGCCATTACCACGGGCACCGGGCAGCCCTGCGTCACTTTGTCAAAATTCGCACACCAGTAGGTTTTCACCACTCGTGCGCCCAATTCGGCAGCAATACGACTAGCCAAAGCAAGATAGCGAGCGTCTCGCTTCTCCAGTTCTTTGCCTACTGCGGTGACTGCCATAACTGGGATACCATACCTCTCGCCTTCGTTAACAAGATTCGACAAGTTCAGTAACGATTCCTTCTCATACTCAGTGCCCACAAAAACAGAGATGCCCACCGCTGCCACATTAAGACGGATTGCCTCTTCCATAGAAGTGGTGATTCCCTCGTTAGCCAGGTCCTTGCCCACCATGCTGGCTCCACCGGACACCCTGAGGATTATCGGCTTGGCTTTGTCAGGGTCAACACACGCACGCAGCACGCCTCTAGTGATAAATACCGCGTCGGCATAAGAGACAATAGGCTCGAGGGTTTTACGAGGGTCCTCCAACTTTCTGGTAGGTCCCTGAAAATATCCGTGGTCAATCGGCAGAAACAGACAATGCCCGTCCTGTTGAATAAGCTGAGCCAGGCGGTTCGCCATTCCCCATTCCATAACAACAATCCTCCTCCTTTAGCACTGTGTCCTTAGTCTATGAAGTCAGCCTCGTCTAGTCAATACAACTTTGGATGTATGTACGAATTGAGCGAGGTGGGATCTGCCTAGGCTGTTGCCATTTGTCTGATGACCCCCACGACCTTCCCCTGAACCATTACATCCCTGGGGTCAGCGTAGATGGGCTTCATCCGGGCGTTGGCAGGCTGGAGACGAATCCGTCCGCGCTCACGGTAGAGCTTCTTCAGGGTGGTCTCCTCCTGAGACTTGAGCCAGGCAGCAACCATCTCGCCATTATCGGCAGTCGACGCCTGCTCCATCAGAACAATGTCGCCATCGCTTATCAGGGCATCAATCATCGAGTTTCCTTTTACTTTCAAGGCGTATATATCGCAGCGCCCTTTGATAAGCTCGCTGCTGACCTCAACTGTATCCAGCGCCTCTGCCCTCCAGGTATCGGACGTGGGGACAGGGATAGGCTCTCCAGCAGCTATATAGCCGAGGAGGGGCACGCGCACCATACGCCTCTGCACCCTGTCCATCAGCTCGATGCCCCGAGATACCTCGCGGTCGCGGTGGATGAAGCCCTCCCTCTCCAGTACCCTCAAATTGTAGTCCACCACCGACGTAGAGCTTATGTAGCACCCCTTTAATATGTCCCTGATAGTAGGCGGGTAATCCTTCTCCTCGCGGAAGTGGCGCAAAAAGTCGAGGATGCTTTTCTGTCTTGAGGAGAGTGGTTTCATCTCTCACCTCGCTATTTTTATTCGAACTCTTGTTCTACTGCCCAAAGCTTAGCACGACAAAGTTACGTTGTCAAGATACTGCGGAGAGGTCTTTTGCTAATCATTTTTCAACCCCCTGTATCCCCCAATCTTGGGGGTAATTTTGAAGGATGGGGGACACCCCCATCCTTCCCAGGAAGAACCGCCAAAGGGGCCTTCCCCCTCTGGACTCCCCAATTACTAAACGACCTCTAGCGAAGAAAATTTAGAAGCCGCTCGTACGAGCGGCTTCTAAATTAAAGCTGTAGGACTTCGTCTATTTTTTTAAGAGGCACCTATTTCGCTGTGGACAAAAATGCAGCGTTGAATTTCTTCATCAGGCGCGACTTATGACGAGCTGCATTGTTAGGATGGAGCACACCCTTCTTTGCTGCCTTATCCAAGGCTACCAAGGCTTTCTTGACCGCCTCCTTGGCAGGCTCTAATTCCTTAGCCGAGATAAGCTCTTCTGCCTTAGCTATATAGGTCTTGACCGCGCTCCTGTCAGCCTTGTTGCGCCTTCGCTGTCCCTCCAGAATAGATATCATCTTCTTTGCCGATTTTGTGTGTGCCAATTCCGCAACCTCCGAGTTTAGAATATTACACTATCCTGTGGATTTTGTCCACTGGGTAAAGTATAATCCCTATCATCGAAAGCGAGGCAAGCATGGCTGTCTTGGAGAGAATGTCAGGGATACTGCCAGATACCGCAGAAGTTAATGGAAAAGGACACCTCACCATCGGAGGCTGCGATGCAATAAGGCTTGCCGCCAAGTTCGGCACGCCCCTTTACATTTTCGACGAAGCCACCCTGCGCCGAAACTGCGCTGAGTTCCGCAGAGAATTCGAACAGCGATATGCCGATACTCTGGTAATCTACGCTGCCAAGGCGTTTATAAGCAAGGCTCTAGCTAAAATCTTCAAAGAAGAAGGTCTGGGACTCGATGTCGTCTCTGGAGGAGAGCTAAGCATAGCCAAGGCAGCCGACTTCCCTATGAATAAGGGCTACTTCCATGGCAACAACAAGCTGCGCCAAGAGATAGAGTTGGCAATGGAGTTAGGAGTAAGCCGCATCGTCGTGGACAATCTCCACGAACTTTCACTTGTCAATAAGGTGGCACGAAAAGCCAGACTTACGCAGGATATACTGCTCAGGCTAACGCCGGGCATAGATGCCCACACGCATCAGCACATCACCACAGGCGTAATAGACAGCAAATTCGGTCTGCCTATAGCTACCGGGCAAGCCGAAGAAGCAGTGGTGAAGGCTATGGCAGCATCGAATCTAAGGCTTGTAGGGTTGCACGTGCACCTGGGCTCGCTTATCTTCTCTGTTGAGCCTTACCTGAAGGCAATCGAGGTAGTTTTCCAGTTCGCTGCCGAGATGAAAAAGAGACACGGCTTCGCATTGCGCGAGTTCAGCCCCGGGGGCGGGTTCGCCATACAGTACACTCAAGATAACCCAGCACCCCATATCGCCTACTTCGCCCAAGCAATTACAAAGGCTATCAAAGCAAAGAGCAAAGAATTTAAACTGAAGCCACCCAAGCTCATTGTAGAACCAGGGCGAGCAGTAGTAGGACGCGCCGGAGTGGCTATCTATCGCGCAGGCGTTATTAAAGATATACCCGGAGTGCGCAAATATGTTGCCGTTGATGGCGGGATGGCGGACAACATCCGACCAGCCATATATGGCTCTAAATACGAGGTGCTCGTGGCCAACAAAGCGAATTATAGCGATTTCGAACGTGTGAGCATTGTGGGCAAGTTCTGCGAGTCGGGAGACATCCTGGTCAAGGATGCGAACATACCTAAGGTTGTTCCTGGAGACATTGTAGCGATACCGGTATCCGGCGCTTACTGTCTCTCCCTGGCTTCTAACTACAATGCCTCGCTGAAGCCAGCCATCGTCATGGTAAAGAGTGGCAAAGCTCGGCTCATCCGCCGACGCGAGAGTTACGATGACCTTTTGCGCTGTGACGTAGGTTAAAGCTCAGCGAAACGGAAAGTCCGTAGAACAAGAGATGGTTCTACGGACTTCGCTGTTCCTGCACATGCAGGAATTCAAAAGACGGGGACAGCCCCCTCTTTCACTCTACTGAAAAAAGGTTGCCTTCTATCTTCCGCCGCCGCTCCATCCGACGACACGACTTTGGACTTCCCTCCGCTCTCTGAGAAGTCGGTAGCTATCAAAGTCACCTTCAGCACCCTATCTAGCTCCGGGTCGGAGCCGAAGCCGAAGATTATCTGAGCCTCAGGGTCAGCTACCCGTTTTATAACGTTGGCTGCATCGTTTATCTCAGCCAAAGTGAGGTCATTACCCACGATATTGAAAAGTATCCTTTTAGACCTCTCAATAGAAAAATCAAATACCGGATTCACAACCGCAGCCCTGGCAGCGTCAATAGCCCGCGCCGACCCGCTGCCACGCCCAATAGCTATCCAGGCATGCCCAGCGCCCCTCATGATGGTTTTTACATCATTGAAGTCTAGGTTTATATGCCCTATGCTAGAAATCACCTCCCAGATGCCTCGAACGCTCTGGTGCAGCACCTCGTCCACCATCTTAAAGGCATTCTCAATCGAGACGCTCATGTCGCACATGCTGAGCAGGCGGTCATTGGAGATAACCACCAGAGTATCTACTTTCTCCCTCAGCATGTCTATTCCTTCCTCAGCAACCTTAGCTCGCTGCGAACCTTCGAAGCTGAATGGCTTGGTTACAATAGCAACAGTGAGGATTCCAGACTCTTTGGCAATCTCTGCGACAAGCGGCGCTGCCCCCGTGCCTGTGCCACCGCCCATGCCCGCAGTTATAAACAGCATGTCTGCGCCCTGCACAGCTCTGGCAATTTCATCACGGCTTTCCTGTGCAGCCATCATGCCCAGCTTATGGTCACCTCCCACACCGAGTCCACGGGTCAGTTTGTCGCCAATGCGAAGGCGCACCGGAGCTACCGATTTCACCAATGCCTGCGCATCGGTATTCACTGCAATGAAGTCAACGCCCACGATATTCTGTAAAACCATATTGTTGACCGCATTAGAACCCCCACCTCCCAGACCGACAACCTTGATTTGAGTTAAGCTCTCGATACCACCTTCAATCGCCTTGAGCCCCTTCTCCAAAGCGTTCCCGATACTCATGGTACCTCCTGTCAAGAAAGGCTAAATTCGCTCACCAACTCTCATTCTGGCGCTGCGGCTCCGGGGATTGGCACTCAATTCGGCTGGCGATGGCTTAACAGCTTTTTTGGTCACCATCCTGAGCCTGGGTTCATGCCCACACACACATACAGGTACCGATGGTGGGCAAAGGCATCCCTGAGACTCGGTGCGGAAAAACTCCTTGACCAGTCTATCCTCAAGCGAGTGGAAGCTGATGACAACAATCCTGCCACCGCTCCCCAGCAGATTGACAGCCTGCTTCAGGGCAAGCTCCAGGCTCTCCAGTTCCTGATTTACGGCTATGCGCAATGCCTGAAAGGTTTTCGTTGCAGGGTGAATCTTCCCACGTGCCCCACCTACCACCTGCTCCACAACCCGGGCAAGCCCCAGCGTCGTCTGCAGAGGGCGCTTCTCCACAATCCGCCTCGCTATCGACCTAGACCGGTGTTCCTCACCATACTTAAAGAGAATCTGAGCGATCTCCTGCTCAGAATAGGTATTGATGATATCAGCAGCAGTAAGGGGCTGCCTGGGGCTGAACCTCATATCCAGAGGCGCGTCCTGCTGAAAGCTAAAACCCCGCTCCGGAGCCTCGAGCTGTAGCGAAGACATGCCGAGGTCGAAAATTATGCCGTTCACAGGCTTAAAGCCATACCTGTTGCATATGTTCTCCAGATAGCGAAAGTTCTCATTCACCAGAATCACATCTGCACCGTGGGACTTCAATCTCTCCCTGGCTACTCTGATAGCCACGGGGTCAGCATCTATGCCCAGAAGAAGCCCTCCCGGCGAGCTTTCCTCCAGAATAGCAGAGGCATGACCGCCACCGTTGATAGTGCAGTCAATATACCTGCCACCACGCTGAATCTGGAGTGCGCTGATTGCCTCTTCCAGCAAAACAGGTTCGTGGCTTTGTGCAGCAGTCATAGCTAAAGTAACCATCACTACATCTTTACCGACTCGGCTATTTCGGCAGCGTGCTCCGCCATGTACTCCTTCTCAGCAAGCCAGAGCTTCTTTGCCCAGAGTTGAAGATGGCTGTAGGCTCCCACCACGACCACCTCGTCTTTAATCTCTGCGTATTGGCGCAGGGTCTGAGGCAAGATCACCCTCCCCTGACGGTCCAGCTCGACATCAAAAGCCCCGGAGAAGGTGAAACGTGAAAGCCTCCGTGTGCTGAGCTGGGTCAGAGGCAGGGCAGCAAACCTCTCGGACACCTTCTCCCACTCCAGCACAGAGTAAGCTATGAGACACCTGTCAAAGCCGCGCGAAAGCACAAGACCACCCCTGAAAACCTCTCTGAGCTTGACAGGAACAGCTATCCTTCCCTTGTGGTCTATCTTCAGCTCATACTCGCCGAGCAACATCCACTTTGCACCACTTTTATCCACTTTACACCACTTTTAGCATATCTTCATCGCATTGTCAATAGGTTTTAACCCAGTCTTTACAGCAAAAACCTTCACGCACTCTTAGGAAGTAAAGAGAGCGTTTACAAACGTCTTTACAACCCCCTTAATCCCCCAATCTTGGGGGATTTTGTATTTGGGGACACCCCCAAACCCCTGGCAGAGGGGCTGTGCCCCTCTGCACTTCCCGTTCGTAAACGACCTCGGGTAAATAAGCTTGTGACCCTATTTCGATTTGTGTTATAATTTTTTAGAGTGCGCGGGCTATGGGGAAACGGTGGGCAGATGTTATCAGGTTTATAGGTATCGGATGGTATATCGCTGTCTGTATCCTTCTGGGGTTTCTGGGCGGACGCTGGTTAGGACAGAAGCTGGATGGTAACAGCACAGAAATAATATTCACCCTTCTAGGCCTTGGCCTGGGGCTGATAGCGGCATTCCTCGGAGTTTACCGTATGGCTAAATCCATCGTTGGCAACAATGGAGACAAAGGGGAAGGAAACAACTAGTGCCTAAACTTGGTCGAAAAGGTAAGGTAATAATCGTAGTTCTTGTCGTTCTCATTTTAGTAGATGTAGGAGCTCTCTTTTTCCCAGTCCCTCAACCAGAGGTTCATCTCTCAGCCAACTACGGCGGTCATTCCCCCGAACCATTTTATAAGCTGGGACCCATCTACATCACCAACACCCTTATCGCGGCGTGGATAAGCATACTAGTTTTGATAATCTTCTTCTATTTCGCCACTCGCAAGATGAAGCTTGTCCCCAGAGGACTGCAGAACTTTGCGGAGACAATAATCGAGATGCTGCTCGGTTTCGTAGAAGGGGTGGCAGGAAGAGAGAACGGACGCAGGTTCTTCTTCATTATAGCCACTATCTTTCTTTTTGTACTTGCAAATGCCTGGATGGGCCTCTTGCCCGTATTCAATGTCATAGGAAGGTTTCATACAGGAACTTCCGATACCCTTTTACAAACCCTTTTGCATACCTTTTTCCCAACCCTTTCCCCCTCCCTAGGGCAGTACAGCGGACCTATAATAGACGTACCCCTATTTCGGCCAGCTAATACCGATATCAACTTACCTTTTATGCTAGCTTTAGTATCATTCTTTTCTGTAGAATATTGGGGCATAACCTCACTCAGCCTACGACATTATCTGGGTAAGTTCCTTAGATTCCAGCAATTGTTTAAAGGCTTAGGACAGCTTGCCAGGGGCAAGATCAAGACAGCGTTAAGCGCCATACTCTTCGGCATTATAGATGTCTTCGTCGGCGCTCTGGAATCACTTGCCGAATTTGTGCGCATTCTCAGCTTCACCTTCCGACTTTTCGGGAACATGACCGCAGGAGAGATATTGCTACTCATGATTGCCTTTCTCGTTCCCTGGATGGTCGGCGTGATCTTCTACGGGCTTGAGGCATTCTTGGGCTTTGTCCAGGCATTTATCTTTGCTGGGTTGACCCTGGTCTTCGCTACAATGGCGGTTACCCCGCACGAATCCGAACAGTAAATAAATCTTCAACGAAGGGGGTAAGAATGACTCCAGAAGCAATGAGATTGCTGGGCGCAGGACTGGCCATCGGCCTGGGGGCTTTAGGTCCTGGGATCGGAATCGGAATCTTGGGCTACGGTGCTATGCAGGCCCTGGGGCGCAATCCCGAGGCGAGAGGGCCAATCATGACGAATATGATGATTGCTATCGCCTTCGTAGAGGCCATCGCGATTTACGCCCTGATTATCGCCATCATCCTAGCCATGCTGTAAACCAGCAAGTAGCAAAGAGAGCGCAAACACGCTAAATGAAGGTATAAATCATTTTGTCGGAGGATTGTCCAGCTAGATGGTCATTTCCTAAGCTACGCAAAGGGAGTTACACAATGAGGTACCGTGTCGGCCTCGCCATTACAATTGTATGGCTGTCGTTGCTGTTCAGCAGTTGCGATGCTGCAGGAGAACTAGGCATAAACTGGCATGGCCTGCTGGCGCAGTTCATAAGCTTCGGTTTACTGCTGATTATCCTGATTCTTGTCGGTTATAAACCGATAACCAAGATGCTTGATGAGCGCTCAAGAAAAATTAAGGAGAGCATGGATCAGGCTGAGTTCATCAAGCAACAAGTAGCCAAAACAGAGCAGATGGTACAGGAGCAGTTGGCGCAGGCACGAAAGGAAGGACAGAACCTGGTAGCTCAAGCATCGCAAATCGGCGAACGGCTCAGAGAGGAGGCGCGCCAGCAAGCCAGGCAAGATGCAGAAGCCCTCATAACTAGGGCGAGGAGCGAAATCCAAGCCGAGCGAGAAGAGGCAATCGACAAACTTCGCAAAGAGTTCGTCGAGGTGGCAATCCTGGCTGCGGAGAAGGTAATTAACAGGGCACTGGATAAAGAAGCCCACCGGCAGATTATCGAAGAGACCTTGAAGGAAAGCGCCAGCCTGAAGAAGGAGAAGAGCTAGTGGCTAGAGTCGCCTCCGCCAAGCGACATGCACAGGCAGTATTTCAGCTCGCTCTGAAGAACAACGAGGTGGAGAAGTGGCGAGCCGACCTTAAAACCGTCTCCGCCACCCTGAGCGCGCCTGAGCTAATGTTGATTCTAGAGAACCCCAAGGTACACCTGAGCAAGAAGCAGAATCTAGTAGCTGAATGCCTGCCAGGGCTCGGCCAGCTAGCCCTGAACTTTATCTACCTTCTGGTAGCCAAGCAACGGCTTGGCATATTGAACCAGATTGTGGAAGAGTACGAACACCTGGCAGATGCCCACCAGGGTCTGGAGCACGCCAAGGTGACCACCGCTGTACCCCTCAGTGCAGAAGACCAGATCAAGCTTTCGGGACGGCTGGAGGCTTTAACAGGGAAAAGGATTGCGCTGACCAGCGAGGTCGACCCTGCTATCATCGGTGGATTCGTCGCCCGAGTCGGTGACACTCTACTAGACGGCAGCACCAGAGCAAAACTGGATGCTCTCAAGAAGAGGTTGGCTAGCACAGCTTGAAAATTACGCTTTTGGAACACAATCACATCCGAGCACCATAAACAAAGGGAGAGCTCGTCAAAACAAGGGAAAAGGAGTAACTTCGATGGCTCGAGCTCAAGATATCGCTTCAGTTATCAAGCAGCAGATCGAACAGTTCGGGACTACGGTTACCGCGGTTAACGTGGGCACTGTAGTCGAGGTTGGCGACGGCATTGCCCGCATCCACGGGCTCGCCGGCGTCAAATACAACGAGCTGCTTGACTTCCCCAAAGGCATCATAGGGCTGGCGCTCAATCTCGAAGAGGACAGCGTCGGCGCCATCGTCCTCGGAGAAGCTGCACGAATCAAAGAGGGCGATGAGGTAAGAAGCACCGGCCGGATCGTTGAGGTGCCAGTGGGAGAAGGACTCATCGGGCGGGTAGTAAACTCTATGGGGCAACCAATAGACGGAAAAGGTCCCATAAGCTTCAAGAATACTCTCCCTGTGGAAAGGGTAGCCCCCAATGTAGTTACCCGCATGTCGGTGAATACGCCAGTTCAAACCGGCATCAAAACCATCGACAGCATTATCCCCATCGGCAGAGGACAGAGAGAGCTCATCATAGGTGACCGCTCCACAGGAAAAACCGCCATCGCCCTAGATACCATCATCAACCAGAAAGGCGGCGATCTGGTCTGCATATATGTAGCTATCGGACAGAGAGCATCCAAAGTAGCACAAACAGTGGCAACCCTGGAGAACCACGGCGCCATGAAACACACCATCGTCGTTTCAGCAAATGCCTCCGACCCCGCAGCACTACAGTATCTAGCCCCTTACTCAGGGTGTGCCATCGGCGAGGAAATCATGGAACAGGGGCGCGATGCCCTCATTATCTACGACGACCTCTCCAAACACGCCTGGGCTTATAGACAGATCTCGCTGCTCCTGCGACGTCCCGCGGGGCGCGAAGCATACCCGGGAGACGTCTTCTACCTGCACTCACGCCTCCTGGAAAGAGCTGCCAAATACGACAAAGAGCACGGTGGAGGCTCCTTGACAGCCCTCCCCATCATCGAGACACAAGCCAATGACATCTCAGCCTATATTCCCACAAACGTCATCTCCATCACAGATGGTCAGATATATCTAGAAACAGACCTGTTCAATACAGGTATACGCCCTGCCATGAACGTGGGCTTATCTGTGTCGCGCGTCGGAGGTTCCGCTCAAACCAAGGCTATGAAGAAGGTGGCAGGAAGACTGCGTATCGACCTGTCCCAATACCAAGAGATGTCGACCTTCGCGCAGTTCGGCACAGCCGACCTCGACAAAGCGACCAAGATGCAGCTCGAGCGCGGTCAGCGTATCACAGAGGTACTGAAACAGCCACAATATGTTCCCATGTCCTTAGAAAAGCAGGTAATGATACTTTACGCGGTAACCAATGGCTATTTCGATGACATGCCCGTGAACAAAATTGGCGCAGTGGAAGAATCCTTCCATCGCTTCATGGAAACCACTCATCCCAACATAGGCAAAGCTATTGCCTCAAGCAAAGACCTGAGCGCCAGCACTGAAGAAGACCTGAAGAAAGCGATCACAGAGTTCAAGCAGACTGTATCTGTATAAATAGGAAGATTAACTAAAAGATGATACCGATTCGTGTTATTCGACGCCGCATCCGCTCCATAACGAACACGGCAAAGATAACCAAGGCTATGGAGATGATAGCTGCCTCCAAGATGAGGCAGGCGCAGCTACGTGTTATCGCAGCTCGCCCCTACGCAGAAAAGATGCGCGTTGTGCTGGCTAACCTCGCAGCCCAACCCAGAGCAGAGGAGGAAACTCATCCCCTGCTTGAACACAGAGAGGTAAAACGCACAGGGATAATCCATATCACACCCGACCGCGGTCTCTGCGGAGGACTCAACGCCAACATAAATAGAAGAACAGCTAGCTTCATCCTGGAGCGCAACCTGCCTGCCACCCTGGTAACCGTGGGGCGCAAAGGCAGATACTTTATGTCAAGATATGGCCGCGAGATTCGCGCTGAATTCAGTCAGCTCGGCGACCAGCCCTCCCTGCTCGATACCACCCCGATATCACGCGTTGTTATCGATGATTATATAGAAGGTCAAATCGACGAGGTTCACTTGGCTTACACCCAATTCGTAACTACAATTACACAGCGACCCGTGATTTGGAAACTATTGCCTGTCGAGCCAGCCAAAGTAGAGAAAGCTGAGAATGTAGAGTACATCTATGAGCCCTCGCCGCGAGTGGTTCTGGAAAACCTCCTGCCGCGTTACGTAGAGATGCAGGTTTACCAGGCTATATTGGAGTCCATAGCCAGCGAGCAATCGGCTAGAATGGTAGCCATGCGCAACGCCACTGACAATGCAGATGAGATGATTGATGCCCTAACTCTGGTCTACAACAAGG
Organism: uncultured Dehalococcoidia bacterium; assembly: GCA_964354695.1. GTDB lineage: Bacteria > Chloroflexota > Dehalococcoidia > SZUA-161 > SZUA-161 > CAYHAX01. The sequence continues at coordinate 2,357 of CAYHAX010000054.1, read as the reverse complement.
CGCGGCAAGAACTGATCACCAAGGAGCTTCTAGACATCGCAGGGGGCATAATTACACTAGCATAAGCACCCAACCAGGAGAACTATTATGGCAAAAGGTAGAGTAGCTCAGGTAATCGGAACTGTAGTTGACGTAGAATTCCCTCCGGACCAGCTTCCGGCTCTCAACAACGCCATCGAAATTCCTCAAGATAACGGAAAGCTGGTTCTGGAGGTTCAACATCATATCGGCAACAACTGGGCACGCTGCCTTGCCCTTTCACCCACAGACGGGCTTCAGCGCGGTGCCGAAGCTATAGATACCGGAGCACCGATTGCAGTGCCCGTGGGACGAGGGACTCTGGGTCGCCTGTTCAATATACAAGGTGAGCCGCTGGACAACCTGGGACCGGTAAAAGCTGCGGAGCGCTGGTCCATACACCGCTCTCCCCCACCATTCACCGAGCAAGTGACCAAGATTGAGATACTGGAAACCGGCATCAAAGTCATGGACCTCATAACTCCCTTCACCAAGGGTGGAAAAATCGGGGCGTATGGCGGCGCTGGCGTTGGCAAGACCGTCATCATCCAAGAGCTAATACGAAACATAGCCACCGAACACGGCGGCTTCTCTGTGTTCGCCGGCATCGGCGAGAGGTCAAGAGAAGGCAATGACCTCTGGAACGAAATGAAAGGCTCGGGAGTTATCGACAAGACCGTGCTGGTCTTCGGACAGATGAACGAGCCTCCTGGTGTTCGGTTGCGCATCGGGCTAACCGGGCTAACCATGGCTGAATATTTCCGCGACGTTGAAGGGCAGGATGTTCTCCTGTTCATAGACAATATCTACCGCTACATCCTGGCAGGGATGGAAGTATCAGCGCTTCTGGGCAGGATGCCCTCAGCGGTAGGCTACCAACCCACTCTGGGCACAGAGATGGGCGAACTGGAGGAAAGGATAACCTCAACCAAGAAGGGCTCCATCACCTCCTTCCAGGCTATATATGTGCCCGCCGACGACTACACCGACCCTGGCATCGTTACCACCTTCGGACACCTTGACGCCGTCGTTGCCCTGGAGCGCTCCATTGCAGCACAAGGTCTCTATCCTGCTGTCGACCCTCTGGCATCCACATCGCGCATCCTGGACCCCAACATTGTGGGCGAGGAGCATTATCAGGTGGCACGAGGCATTCAGAGGGTATTGCAGCGCTACAAGGACCTGCAAGACATCATAGCCATCCTGGGCATAGAGGAATTAAGCGACGAGGACAAGGTCACTGTAGCACGTGCCCGCAAGATACAGCGCTTCCTCTCCCAGCCCATGTTCGTCGCCGAGACCTTCACCAGCATACCCGGCAAATATGTGCCCATAAAAGAAACAGTCCGTGGCTTCAAAGAGATACTAGAGGGCAAACACGACGCTCTGCCCGAGCAGGCATTCCTCATGATAGGCACCATAGACGAAGCTGTGGAGAAGGCGAAGAAGCTCTAAATATGCCTAAGATGAAATTCGAGATAGTAACTGCGGAGCGAGTCGTCTATTCAGATGAGGTAGACGTAGTGGTAGCTCCAGGCATAGACGGACAGCTCGGCATACTGCCCCACCATGCTCCACTTATGACCATGCTCCAGCCCGGGGAGCTAATGGTGAGGAAAGGGGTTGAGGAGCATTCTATATTTGTCAGCGGCGGCTTCCTGGAGGTGCGCGGAGATAAAGTGGTGATACTTGCAGACGCTGCCGAACGAGCTGAGGAAATCGATATCGCCCGTGCCGAGGCAGCCAAGCGCCGCGCCGGGGAGAGGATTGCAGAATACCCTGCCCATTTAGACCACGCTCGCGCTGAAGCAGCTCTGCAGCGCTCGTTGATGCGGCTCAAGATAGCGGAAAAGGGCAGGAAAAGAAGGCCTCAGCCCTAGCTAATGATTCAATCGCCCCTCGCCAGATAGAAGGTCATGCTCTGCAACGCCAGAACCGGGTCTATCCCCTGTATCTTCACACCTTTGGGCACTCGTGCAGAGACAGGAGCATAGTTTAAAATAGACCTGATACCGGTCTGGACAAGCTTATCTATAACCCCCTGCGCATCTGCCCCCGGCACAGCCACAATAGCTATATCAACACTTTTCCCCCTAACCGACTTCTCGAGGTCAGCGATGTCCTCAATCACCACGCCGCTTACTTTCTTACCTATCAGGTTGCGGTCTTTATCGAAAGCAGCCACCACCTTGAAGCCCTCGGGTATGAAACCCTTATAGTCCATGATAGCGCGCCCCAGCCGCCCCACCCCGACCACTGCCATCAGCCATTGCCTGCTTAGCCCCAGCATCTGCCACAACTCGCTGTACAGACGGCTCACGTTGTAACCCCTGCCCTGT
>CAYHAX010000053.1:0-7551 GCA_964354695.1 uncultured Dehalococcoidia bacterium | reverse complement strand
TATAGAGGGTCGTGTCTACAAGGATGGTGTTGACATAACTCCAACCGAGGTCTATCGGTTCTTGACATCTAACAATAAGAACAATCCTACCACCTCCTCGCCTACCCCGGGCGATTTTATTCAGGTTTACAGGGAACTGAGTAAGTCGGTAGAAGGCATAGTATGTATCACGATATGCTCTGATATCAGCATGATGTTCGATTCGGCAACGAAGGCGAAGTTAATGGCTGAGGAAGAGAAGCTGCCTGTTAGCATAAACCTGGTCGACTCCAGGACGGCAGGTGGCGCGCAGGGGTTTGTGGCTCTAGCGGCAGCCAGAGCTGCTGCCTCGGGTAAGGATTTGGCTGAAGTGACCAGGACAGCCGAGCTTATGATACCGAGGGTGAACATGATTGCGGTGCTGGATACTCTCTATTATCTGGCAAGGGCTGGTCGTATCCCCAAAATAGCTGCTTGGGCTGGCTCTATGCTGAAGATAAATCCCATCCTGACATTTGCGCATGATGGGATTGGCATGCTGGAGAGGGCTCGAACCAAACCGCGTGGTGTGAATCGTCTGGTTGAGATTATGCAGGAGAAGACAAGGGGTAAGCCAGTGCATGTTAACATCAGTCATGCCAATGTTGCAGATGAGGCAGCAAGATTGAAAGAGCGGGTAGAGTCTGAGTTCAGATGCGCTGAGCTTTTTGTAACCGATTTTGCGCCTACTATGGGTGTGCAGGCTGGTCCAGGAACGCTAGCGCTCGCTTTCTACAGCGAGGAGGATAGCAATGTGGGATGAAATAGCTTTCGCTTTCGGGATGTATCTTTTGGGTTCGTTCCCGTTAATGTACCTTATGGGTAGAAGGCGAGGTGTAGACCTCAGGGAGTATGAAGATTCTCATATAGCGCTGTGGCGTAATGTGGGGCGCGTGGAGGGTTTTATCGGTGTGGTTTTCGATTTCGCCAAAGGGGTCATCGCCGTTCTGGTTGCCAGAGAGTTGATGAATTTCACCCCGGGATGGGTCGCAATAGCCGGTGTGGCTGCAGTGGCGGGGCAGATGTGGCCCGTGTTCCTCAAGTTCGATGGGGAAAAGGGCAACAGCACGGGGCTGGCTATGTCCGGTGCCCTGGCTACATATGCGATGCTTATCGTTCTAGTACCTGTGACGATAGGGTTCGCTGTCAGAACGATTCCCAGGTTCCGACAGAGTGAGCAAACAGTGGAAGAGAAGTTCAAATTTGGGGGACCTCCCAGCCTGAGCTTGCCGCTGGGGATGGCTGTAGCTTTCGCTGTGTTGCCTCTGGCTGCCTGGCTGGTGGGGCAGCCCTGGCAGGTGAGCGCAGCCCTCGCTGCCCTTTTCGCGTTAATCATGATTAGAAGGCTCACTGCCGGATTGAGTGAGGACATGGGCAAATCATCGTGGAACAATGGTATGTTGGTGAACCGCTTGCTGTTTGACAGAAGCGAGATATAATAATATAAGCTGGGTTGAATGGCGGCATCGTATAGATGATGCCTTTTTGTTTACTCGTTTGTTGTGCTGTTCCGCGCTGCCGGTTGTGATTAAATGATGGATACTGAAAAAGTCATTGCTGATGCTCAGATACTCAAGCAGGGGTTAGGAGAGCTTCCGGAGCCGGTAGCCAAGCCGGTGCTTGTGCTGGTCAGCGGCTTGCCTGGTACAGGGAAATCCTATTTCAGCCGCAAGCTGTCGGAGCGGCTGCCCAGTGTTATCGTGGAGAGCGACGCCTTGAGGAAAAGGCTGTTCTCCAACCCTACTTACAGCGCTGAGGAAAGCCTTCGCCTGTTCTCCGCCTGTCATCATCTTATAGAGGAATTGCTCGGCAAGGGATGCTGTGTAATCTTCGATGCCACTAATCTGGTGGAGCATCACCGCGAGCCTCTGTATCGTATCTCTCACCGCCTCGGGGTGAAACTGATTATAGCTCACGTAGAAGCTCCTCGAGAGTTAGTGCGCCAGCGCCTTCAAGGGCGAGCGGAGGCTGTAGACCCTGCAGACAAATCTGATGCAGGCTGGGGCATTTATCAGAAGATGAAAACGAGGGTGGAGCGGATTCGCCGTAACTACTTCGCTGTTGACACCTCCAGGGATATAACCCCCGTCATCGAAAAGATATTGCGCGAAGCGAAGCAGTAGGCTTCGCTTGGGCACTCCACAGCCTCGGCATTATTTCAAAAGCCTCTCCAGCCAGATTGTTTGTAACCAAAGTGGATTTGATTGCCCCTCAGTTTCATCTGTGCTATAGTTAGCAAACAAACTAAATCTTCACTCAATTATAGGGGGATAAAAGTGTTTGATGAGTTGAAAGTTTTCACCGGCAATGCACATCCGAAGCTGGCTCAGTCCATCTGCGATTATCTGAGCATTCCCTTGGGCAAAGCGGAGGTATTCGAGTTCAGCAACGAGAACATCTTCGTAAAGGTTCTGGAGAACGTGCGCGAGCGGGATGTCTTTGTCGTTCAACCGATATGCTCGCCTGTCAATAAGAATCTCATGGAACTGCTGATAATGACAGATGCCATGAAGCGCGCTTCAGCCGGGAGGATAACAGCGGTGCTGCCTTACTATGGCTATAGCCGAACCGATAAGAAGGACCAGCCGCGAGTCCCGATAACTGCGAGGCTGGTGGCTGACCTGATTACGGTGGCTGGCGCCAGTCGGGTGCTGACGCTAGACCTCCATGCCGGGCAGATTCAGGGATTTTTCAATATACCTGTGGATGAGTTGACTGCCCAATATATATTGAGCGACTACTTTATGGAGAAGTCAAAGAATAGTTTTGTGGTGGTAGCTACTGATATAGGCATCACTAAGCGTGCCCGCGACATAGCCGCCAGGCTTCATGCACCATTGGCGATTGTCGAGAAGCGCAGGATCGGCAACGTGGACAAGTCGGAGATGCTGACAATCATCGGTGAGGTTCAGGGTAAGCGCGCCCTTCTGGTGGATGATGAGGTGGACACCGGCGGCTCGCTCACAAGCGCTGCATCGGCTTTGAAAGAATATGGCGCAACTGAGATATATGCTTGCTGCACCCACCCGATTCTTTCTGGACCTGCTGTGCAGCGCATCGCCTCAAGTCAGCTCAAGGAGCTGGTGGTCACAGATACCGTGCCTGTGCCTGACTCAAAAAGGATTGACAAAATCACAGTCCTTTCCCTAGCATCCCTAATAGGTGAGGCGATACATCGCATCCACGGCGGTCTCTCCGTGGGCGCGATGTTCCAGTAGAGATAGATATGTTCAAACGGCTGGCTAGTGTCATTGCCAATATATTCAAGCTTATTGGCGGCATATTTAAGCCGCTGATTAGCCTTATTGGTGATTCCAACGAGAGGGAGCTCAGGCGGCTGCGGCCGCTAGTTGATCAGATAAACGCTCTGGAGCCTGAGTTCGAGAGGCTCAGCGATGATGAACTGCGAGCTAAAGCCGCTGAGTTCAAAAACCTCATTGCCGGGGGCGAATCGCTTGAATCATTTCTGCCCGAGGTTTTTGCTGCCGTGCGTGAGGCTGCCAGGCGCACCCTAAAGCAACGCCACTTCAATGAACAGTTGCGTGGCGGAGCTGTACTGCACCAGGGCAAAATAGCCGAGATGAAGACCGGCGAGGGCAAGACGCTGGTGGCTACCCTGCCGGTGACCCTGAACGCGCTTGCTGGCAAGGGAGTCCATGTAGTCACTGTCAACGACTACCTGGCGAAGCGCGATACCCAGTGGATGGGTCCGATATACAACACTCTGGGCTTGAGCGTGGCTTGTATTCAGCACGAAGCCGCTTTTCTCTTCGACCACACTTTTGAATCGGAAGACCCCAAGCTGAGACATCTGCGACCCATCACCCGCCGCCAGGCGTATGAAGCCGATGTAACCTATGGCACCAACAACGAGTTCGGTTTCGATTACCTCCGAGACAACATGGTGGTTGACCTCTCCCAGTGCGTGCAGCGGGAGCTTAACTATGCCATCGTCGACGAGGTGGACAACATCCTTATAGATGAGGCGCGTACCCCGCTTATCATCAGCGGCGCTGCGGAGGAAGCAACGACTGTATACGTTAAAGCAGCGCGCGCTGTCCGCAACTTGAAGGCGATTAGCGAGCGCGAGTTTGATGGGATGGTGAAAGAATTGGGGAGGGAAGCCGTCTTAGCCAAAGTGAATAGTGAGTATGATTACCGCTTCGATGAGAAGGAACGAAATCTATTTTTGACGCCCCGTGGGGAGAATAGAATGGCTGCCGAGTTTGGCGACCCCGACATGTATGGCGGCGCTAGCCGGCCAGAGGAAGATGTTACTCACGCTATTGAGGATGGTAGGAGGCGTCACCATGTGGAAGCTGCCCTTAAGGCTAAACAATTCTATTTGAAGGATCGCGATTATGTGGTCAAGGATGGCGAGGTAATCATTGTCGATGAGTTCACCGGCAGGCTGATGTTCGGACGCCGCTACTCGGAGGGGTTGCATCAGGCTATCGAGGCAAAGGAAGGTGTGAAGATACAGCGCGAGAGCATAACTATGGCTACCATCACCTTCCAGAACTATTTCCGCATGTATGAGAAGCTTGCCGGGATGACGGGTACGGCAGTCACCGAAGCTGAGGAGTTCGACAAGATATATAAACTCGATGTGGTCGTTATTCCCACAAATAAGCCTTTGATTCGCGAAGAATATCATGACCAGATATACAAGAACGAGGAAGCCAAGTTCCGCGCGGTGGTCAAGGAAATTGAACAGCTAAACAAAGAGGGGCGTCCGGTGCTGGTGGGAACGGTCTCTATCGAGAAATCAGAGCACTTGAGCCAGATGCTGCAGAGGAAAGGTATCGCTCATCAGGTGCTAAATGCCAAACCAGAACGGGCTGAGAAGGAAGCGGACATTGTGGCACAGGCCGGGAAAAAGGGAATGGTCACCATCGCCACCAACATGGCGGGGCGTGGTGTTGACATCATCCTGGGTGGTAAACCCGATGCAAGAGACCCCATAGAGTGGCAGGCTGAGCACGATGAAGTGGTTCAGTCGGGCGGACTGCACATTGTCGGCACGGAGCGCCACGAGGCGAGGCGCATAGATAATCAGTTGCGTGGACGTGCCGGGCGTCAGGGAGACCCTGGGAGCTCTCGTTTCTACGTCTCGCTTGAGGACGATATAATGCGCCGCTTCGGCGGCGACCGTGTTAAGGGTTTTATGGAGTGGGCTGGGTTCGACGAGGACACCCCTCTGGAGCACGGTCTGGTGGGCAAGGTTATAGAGAACGCTCAGCAGAAGGTGGAGTCCTACCACTTCGATATCCGCAAGCACCTGGTGGACTATGACGATGTGGTCAACAAGCACCGCGAGGTGATTTACAAGGAGAGAAGGAAGATACTGAGCGGCACAGACCTCAAGGCGAATATGGAGGACATGATAAGGGAAGGTCTCAGGGAAACTGTCTATTCTCATCTGAGCAACGAGAACAATGAAGACTGGGACCTTGATGCACTGGTTGCTGCTGTTAACACTATATTGCCTCTGCCTCCTCATTTAAAGAAGGATGCTCTCTCCAAGATGAGCCGCAAGGAGATTGAGCAGAAGATTCAGGAGCATGCTATCTCTCTTTATGAGGAGAAGGAAAAAGAGGTGGGGGCTCAGAATATGCGGGTTGTGGAGAGGCTGGTGATGCTGCGCGCCTTCGATAGCCGCTGGGTAGAGCATCTCACTGCCATGGAGAACATGCGCCAAAGCATCGGACTCCAGTCTTTGGCTCAGAGAGACCCGCTTGTGGCTTACAAGACGCAAGGGCACGAGGCGTTCCAGAATCTGATGGACGGTGTGCAGCACGACATCGTGCACACGGTTTACCATGTGGGCATAGTAAAGCACGAGAAGCCGCGGGAGCGCGAGAAGGCTCCGGTGGGGGCTGTTATTGGACGAAATGCCCCCTGTCCCTGCGGCAGCGGCAAGAAGTACAAGAAGTGCTGCGGGAAATAAGGTTTACACTAACATAAAAGTGATGGGAGGAAGAAGTGGCTACATTAAGGAAGGAACGATTTATAACAGATGAGAAGGGCAGAAAAAAGGCTGTAATCTTGGACATTAAGCTCTATCAGGAGATTCTTGAGGATTTAGAAGACCTGAGGCTTCTGGCTGAGAGGAAGGATGAAGCCACAAGTTCTCTCGAAGAGGTTGAGGAGAGGTTGAGAACACGTGGTCTTCTATGAAATTAGGATGACGCACTCAGCCGAAAAGTAACTGGCAGATTTGCCTAAATCTGCTGTAATGGCTCTTTGGCCGAGAATAAAAGCATTAGCTCAAAAGCCGAGACCGAGGCAAACAAGAAAACTGAGAGGAGCCGAACAAGCTTATCGGCTTCGAGTTAGAGATTATCGAGTCATATACACAATTGATGATGTGAAAAAGTTGGTTAGAGTTACTGCTATAAGACATAGAAAAGAAGCATATCGGTGAAAAGGGGAAGCCATGAACAATGCTGCCATTGCGCAGGTGTTCCAGGACATGGCAGATCTCCTCGAACTCAAGGAGGAGAACCCCTTTAAGATAAGGGCTTACCAGAAAGCTGCCCGCACCATAGAAAGCGTGCCTGTGGAACTGGAGCAAGTGGATAAGGAAGGCAGGCTCCGCGAAATCCCAGGCGTCGGCGAAGCCATCTCCAAGAAAATTACCGAGCTTCTAGCTACAGGTAAGCTTGAAGCCTACGAGAAGCTCCGCGCTGAATTCCCCGATGGCATCATAGACCTCATGACCGTACCCGGCGTTGGTCCCAAGACGGCGCTGCGTCTTTCCAAAGAGCTGGGCATCTCTAACGTGGATGAACTGGAAAAGGCGATTCTTGAGGGCAAGGTAGCCTCACTGTACCGTCTGGGCGAGAAGATCGCTGACAATATTCTGCGCCATATTCAGAGGATGCGGCGCAAGGAGCAGCGGGTGCCTCTGGGCGTGGCACTTCCTCTGGCAGAGGAGATTATCGCATCGCTGCAAAAACAGCACCCTGACGTGCCCAATCTGGTTCCTGCAGGCAGCCTGCGCCGCTTCAGGGAGACCATCGGCGACATAGATATCATGGGAACCGCTGATGACCCCCAGAGCGTTATCAATGCGTTTGTGCAGCTTCCTCAAGTGGAGGAGGTGCTGGCTCAAGGCTCGACCAAAGCCAGCGTCATTGTCAAAAGCGGGCTTCAGGTAGACCTGAGGATGGTGGAGCACGACAGCTTCGGCTCACTGCTCCAGTATTTCACGGGTAGCAAGGACCATAATGTGGCTCTCCGCGAAAGGGCGGTGAAGCAGGGGTTCAGCCTCAGCGAGTACGGCATAACCGTAGTCAAGACGGGAAAGACGGAGAAATTCGCTACTGAGGGAGCCTTCTACGAAAGGATTGGGCTTCAGTACATTCCTCCGGAGCTACGTGAGGCGCGTGGCGAGATTGAGATGGCTGAGAAGAGGGCGCTGCCGAAGCTGATTAATGTTTCTGATATAAAGGGGGATTTCCATGTTCATACCGATTGGAGCGATGGGCGGGATTCTATAGAGGCTATGGCGAACGCCGCCAAGGCTCG
>CAYHAX010000052.1:0-4232 GCA_964354695.1 uncultured Dehalococcoidia bacterium | reverse complement strand
AGGTAGCGGCGGCGCAGCGCTGGCTCGCCACCTATGATATCTATATCGTAAACGCTGAAGGTAACCACGTTAAGCTGTCCAAGGAGGTCCATAGTGCGACGAACCACGCCGTTGATTTTAATACGTTTCTGAGCGGGCTGGGGCTTGGTCGCGGAATGCTTTGAGTGGAAAGGGTTATCGGCTTGGTGAGAGTCGGCAGCTCTGGCGCTGAGGGCGATCTCCAGGATGAGATTGGTTCTGGCTTTTTGAACTTTAGCCGCAATGTGGCAAGCAGGTATATCTTCACTCAGGGCAGCCCAGTTTATAAGCTCCCCGTCGGAGGCTGAGCGAGGAGACCTGCTGGTTGCCAGGACGTAGATGGCTTCTAAGAGATTGCTTTTGCCCTGGGCGTTATCTCCCTGGAGCACGGTCATATGTGGCGGGAGGTCAAGCTCCAGGCTGGCGTAGTTGCGGAAATTGGTCAGGCTCAGATGCGTAATAATCAAGTTTTTTCTCTTTGGTAAGTCAGCTACATTAACTCTAACCTGAATATGGGAAAGGTGCAATATCCTCTTTTATATTGCGTTGACACTCGCTATAGATTGGATTAAGCTATCAATAGCAATTCAGGCAAAGGGGGCTACTACGGTAAACAACCAGGATGAGCTCCGCGAGAAGATATTGAGGCTCAAGAACGACCTCAAGGCTGTCATAATGGCTCACAACTATCAGCGTCCTGAGATTCAGGATATCGCTGACTTTCAGGGTGATTCGCTGGAGCTGGCGCGCAAGGCGACACAGCTCGACGTTGGGGTCATTGTCTTCTGTGCGGTGCATTTCATGGCTGAGAACGCTGCTATACTCAATCCCACCCGTACTGTGCTTCTGGCTGAGAGCAGCGCTGGCTGTCCCATGGCGGACATGATAGACGCAGATGACCTGCGGGAATGGAAGAAGAGGTATCCCAAGGCTACTGTTGTATGCTATGTGAACACCTCGGCGGCGGTGAAGGCTGAGAGCGATGTTTGCTGCACCTCTGCCAATGCGCTCAAGGTGGTGGAGGCGGTGCCTGGCGACGAGATATTGTTCATCCCTGACCAGAACATGGGGCACTATGTTTCCACCAAGACTAAAAAGAAGATAATACTCTATCCGGGGTATTGCATCACCCATGCCCGTCTCAACGCCAAGCAGGTCATCGCTGCGAAGGAAGCGCATCCTGATGCCAAGGTCGTGGTACACCCTGAGTGCACTGCTGAGGTTATAGCCCTTGCTGACGCCGTGCTCAGCACTTCTCAGATGGCGCGATATGTGAAGGAGAACCCGGCGAAGAAGTTCCTCATCGGCACTGAGGAGGGTTTGATTCACCGCTTGAAGAAGGAAAACCCCGAAAAGGCTTTCTATGTCATCTCCAAAGCCCTGATGTGCCCCAATATGAAGAAGACCACCCTGGAGAAGCTTGCCAAGACCCTGGAACTTAAAAGAAATGTGGTTGTGGTCCCCGAGGAGATAAGGCTAAGGGCAAAGCGCGCTCTGGACCGTATGCTCGAAATAGTTTAGGGGGCAGCCATGAAACACTACGACTATATCATCGTCGGCAGCGGCATTGCCGGGCTTTACGATGCCTTGCTGCTCAAGGATGTGGGGACTGTCCTCATCCTCACCAAGGGCAGCATAGACGAGTGCAACACTAAGCACGCTCAGGGAGGTATCGCCGCAGCTATCAGCAGCACCGACTCGCCCGGGCTTCACTACAAGGATACTATAGCTGCCGGTGCAGGGCTGTGCGACCGGGAGGCGGTGCGCATCCTCACTGAGGAGGCTGCCGACCGTATCGCTGACCTTGTGAAGTTCGGTGTACCCTTCGATACGATTGACGGCGAGATCGCTCTGACCAGGGAAGCCGCCCATAGTGTCCCTCGTATTCTGCACGCTGGTGGCGATGCTACCGGCGAGCGTATCGAGGTCACGTTAAGTAACGCTGCGCGCCTTTCCAAGAGGATAACTATCTTCGAATATTTCCTGGTTACTGAGATACTGGTTAAGAATGGCAGTGTGCAGGGCGTGACCGCTTTAGACCTGCACTCTGGCACTGTGGAGAAGTTTAGCTGCCGCTTTATGATTTTGGCTACGGGTGGTGTGGGCAGGCTGTTTAAGATTACCACCAACCCTGATATCGCCACTGGCGATGGTGTAGCTCTGGCATATTGGGCTGGCGCTGAGATTGTGGATATGGAGTTCTTCCAATTTCACCCCACAGCGCTGAGATTGTCCGGGGTGCCGCTGTTTCTTATCTCGGAGGCGGTGAGGGGTGAGGGGGGCATACTGCGCAACTCTAACGGCGAGCGCTTCATGCTTAAGCACTCTCCTCAGGCTGACCTGGCACCGAGGGATGTTGTGGCTCGGGGCATAGTAGCTGAGATGAAAGCAACAGGAACTGACCGCGTTTATCTCGATGTAACTCATCTGCCGGCGCGCCTTCTGTCTGCGCGCTTTCCTCATATATACCAATATTGTCTGGAGCACGGTCTGGATATCACCACCAATTTGATTCCGGTTGTCCCTGCTGCTCACTACATGATGGGTGGTGTGAGGACTAATTACTGGGGGGAGACCAGTATCGCCGGGCTGTTCGCCAGCGGGGAGGTGGCATGCACCGGGGTTCATGGGGCGAACCGTCTAGCCTCGAACTCGCTGCTGGAGGTGTTGGTTTTCGGCAAGAGGATTGTGGAGAGGACTAAGAAAGGGGAGGTCAGCACGGCCGCACCTGCCAGGGAAGACGTATATACCATCAAGGAGCGGGATACCTTGCCTCCCACCTATCCGCATCTTAGCTTAACCGCTCTGCAATCGCTGCTCTGGGATAAGGTGGGCATCGTGCGTTCTAGAGAAGGGCTTACTGAGGCGGTTCACATACTTGCTGCGTGGGAAAAGGTGCTCAAGCCTCCTACGGACCGTCCTTCGTATGAGCTGGCGAACATGGTGCTGGTTGGGCGTTTGATGGCTGAGGGGGCTTTGCTCAGGGAGGAGAGCCGGGGGGCACACTATCGTTCGGACTTTCCCTATCCTTCGGATGCCTGGCTGAAGCACATTATCTTCAGAAAAAGGGTTTGAGCCTGTTTTTGGCACGACGGCTGTTGAGGTACCTTTAAGTGGGCAGGGAGATGTTATGATAAGGTACTTAGTTGTTTTTGAGAAGGCTGGTAATAATTATACCGCTTATGCCCCGGATTTGCCGGGGTGTTTCGCAACGGGAGCCACTATCGCCGAGGCGAAGGACAATATTCGCAAGGTTATCCGACTTCACGTACGAGGCATTGTGCAAAGAGGGGACCCTCTTCCTGAGCAGATAGCGTTATCCGAGTATTTAGAGCTTTAGCCGATTTGAGAGTGAGCCTATGCCTGAGTCTTCTAAAATAGCAAAGAGCCAACTTGAGCAGGTGGTTAAAAGCGCTCTGGCTGAGGACTGTGTCGCTGCTGATTTAACCACTGAGGCTCTGATTCCTGTGAATCTCAAGGGCAAGGCGTCTATCCTGGTCAAAAGGGATGGCGTCCTGGCGGGTCTCAATGTGGCGAAGGAGGTCTTTCGGCAGGTTGATGCCTCGCTGCGCTTTAAGGCTCTGGTCAAGGATGGTGCAAGCGTTAGAAAGGGACTGGTGGTCGCTACCATAGATGGCAAAGTGGCGAGCATACTCAGGGCGGAAAGGACGGCGCTGAACTTCTTGCAGCATCTCAGCGGCGTCGCTACGGAGACGGCGAGATATGTGGAGGCTGTTTCGGGGACGAAGGCAGTTATCACGGACACACGCAAGACCGTTCCTGGATTGAGGACGCTGGAGAAATATGCTGTGAGGATGGGTGGTGGGCAGAACCATCGCATGAATCTGGCTGACGGCGTTCTCATCAAGGATAATCACCTGGTGGCGCTGAGCTCCCGTGGCGTGGGGCTGAAGGAAGCGGTAAAGAAGGCTCACAAACAAGCTCCTCGCGCCATGAAGATTGAGGTTGAGGTGGAGTCCGTGAAGCAGGCTCAGGAGGCGCTCTCCGCAGGGGTGGATATCATTATGCTGGACAACATGGAAAAGGAGGACATGCGCAAGGCGGTGAAGCTGGTGAAAGGGAAAGCTATGCTTGAGGCGTCGGGCGGGATAACCCTGGATAATGTACGCTCTGTTGCCGAGGCAGGCGTTGACTATATTTCCATCGGTGCTCTCACTCATTCTGCAAAGGCGCTTGATATAAGCCTGGAGGTT
>CAYHAX010000051.1:0-1508 GCA_964354695.1 uncultured Dehalococcoidia bacterium | reverse complement strand
GGTCGGAAAGACGGCGCAGCATCTCCTCAGTCCCGAACTCCTCCACCACGGCTATGGATGTCTCACGGGCGAGCCTAGTCATGCGCTCGAAGAGCCATCGCGGCGCCTTGCCGTAATGGAGAGGGAGGTTAGCCACGCCTGTCCTGGTCGCTGGAGACATTTATGTTACCTTTGTTATTCTTAGGCATATTATATCCTGAAATCGAGGAATGGTGCGAATTTGTAGGGGCGACCTGCAGGTCGCCCTAGGGCGAGGGCACCTCGCCCCTACGACGCAAGATTGGAGCAGGTGCTCCATTCTACCCTAATCTTCCTCTGCTGCCTGTGTCAGGTGGCGGGCTTTGAGGCGCCCTGATTGGGTGAGCAGCTTCTTGCGAATCCTGATGCTCTTGGGGGTTGCCTCTACCAGCTCATCGCCTTTTATGAAGTCCAGAGCCTGCTCCAGGCTCAGCTTCATCGGAGGCGTCAGCTTTATGGCGAAATCGGAGGTGGAGGAACGGACGTTGGTCTGCTTCTTTTCCTTGCAAACATTTACCGCTAAATCCTGGATACGTGAGTTCAGTCCCACTACCATGCCTTCATAGACATGGGTACCGGGCTCGATGAAAGTGATGCCCCGTCCCTGAGCGTGGTTCAAGCCATAGGTAACCGCTACGCCGCCAGCGGCTGACACCAGCGCACCGTTGCGGTCCGACTCTATATCTCCGTACCAGGGCTCATGTCCCAGGAACAGGGTGTTCATGATAGCTTCGCCTCTGGTAGCGGTGAGGAAGGCGCTGGTGAATCCGATGAGTCCTCTGGTGGGGAGGCGGTACTCCAGACGCACATTTCCCTTTCCGTCGTTGTGCATATTGCTAAGCTGTGCCTGACGCCTGCTCAGAATCTCTGCCAGTACACCTATGTATTGCTCTGTGGTATCGATGGTGAGGTCTTCCACAGGCTCGAGGAGTCTGCCCCCTACCATTTTGGTTATCGCTTCGGGCTTGGATACCTGGAACTCGTACCCCTCGCGGCGCAGGGTCTCAATCAAGATAGCCAGGTGCAGCTCGCCCCTGCCTGCTACCAGGAAGACATCGGCGCTATCGGTATCCTGCACCTGTAGTGCGATATTGGTCTCCAGCTCTCTATAGAGCCTCTCCCTCAACTGGCGCGAGGTGCAGAAGCGTCCCTCTCGTCCGGCGAACGGCGAGGTGTTCACTCCCAAGGTCATCTTTACAGTAGGCTCGCTTATATCAATACCCGGCAGTGCCTCAGGCTGCTCCGGGCTGGCGATGGTCTCTCCTATGCTGACCTTCTTCAAGCCGGTGATAGCCACGATGTCGCCCGCCTGTGCTTCTTCGACTTCGATACGGGTCAGACCCAGGTGCGTGAAAACCTGCCCCACCTCGTGCTGCATCGTGTCCCCATTCCTATCTATGGTGACCACGATGTCGTGGGGTGCCACCTTGCCCCGGAAAATCCTGCCTATGGCGATTTTGCCCCTGTAGTTATCGTAGTCCAGGCTGCAT
>CAYHAX010000050.1:0-7152 GCA_964354695.1 uncultured Dehalococcoidia bacterium | reverse complement strand
GAGACTCCGCCGAGAGGGAAGAATTCCACAGGCTCGATTTCACCGAACTCCTCACACCCGAGTTTCTCGTTCAGGTACTTTATGACCCTGTCCCCTAGATTGCCAGCGTCCTCATTCCAACCTACTATAAGGGATGAGGCTTGCAACTTCGGTTCTTTGTAGATTCTGTAGGCAATGTTTTCGTTCAATCAGTCTTCCTTGGTCTCTTTTCTAAAGAGTTTATCTATGTCTTCAAGTATCCTTTTCTTGTCGTCTTCGGTTATGGGACCTGGCTCAGTGGGTTTGGAATAAGAAACGTGTTTTAGTTTATCAAGCTGTTCCTTTATCTCTGGAGGGAATTTGTCGTACAGCCTCTCTATTTCTTTCTCGCTATGGTCGATAAATCCGTTGAGCTTCTCTATCTCTATTCTTATCCCCAAAGCAGCGGAGAATACCTCCAGTACCACGCGTGAAGCCTTAGGATAGGGAATAGGCAGCCCCTGGAGGTAGATTGGTATCTCACCCATTACACAAATAGCTTCAATCCCCCTTCTTCTGGCAATTCCCAGCAGAAGCCCATTTAGTCCTGTAATGTTGCCCTGCCCTTCTCTACTTTCGATATCGGACATCAGAATAGTATTCGGGTAGTTCTTAACTTCGGATATTAGATGTTCGGCATTGGGCACTGCCCAGACCTTTGATTTGACAGCATGATGGATGGGAGCGACGGCTGCCCCTGAGGTATAAATACGTCTGCATCCGAACTTCTGGGCAACATCCAGAACCAGATTTGCTATCTGGTATGCTTTCCTGCCCTCGGCGTAAGCCCTTCCTCCGTCGGATGGCTGCTCTTCGCCTACAAAGAATAGGAGGTCTTTCCCGAGGTCTTTTTTGAAGTAGAATTTACTGTAAGGAAATTCTAACTCTTTCAATTCGCCTTTTTCGATTAGAACTCTTTTAGGATAAAAAAAGTCCCAGGGCTCTATTTCGCCAAACTCCTCAGCCCCCATCGTTGTCCTGAGGGTATCAACTGCTATTATCCCTATATTCCCAATCCCGGGCCAGCTTGCTATCATAATGGGCTTGACCAGGTCGGGTTCTTTATGAAGCCTGATTCCCATCGTCTCACCAAACTCCCATTTGACCGGTTAGAGCGTCATTCCGATTATATCCTTAACGTGTATATGCGTCGATTCGTCAATCCTCAACCCCTCTTCTATAAGGTTCAAGACTTTTTGCTTCTCCTCCGGCAGTTTGTATCCTTCGTAATCTTGCTTGAACAGCGTGTAACGATGACTCTTATCTCTGTACCACGAATTCAAGAAGTGGTCGAAGCACAGCCTGCTGGATACATTCAAGTTCTCGACGAAAGTTTTTATCTCCCTCAATCGTTCGTGGGGTGACGAAAGCTCGAAGGCTCCCTTTGAGTAGTCTTCATACAGCGGCGTGCCTGGACCGGTTACGAAGGGTCTCATTCTGATGAAGTCAGGGTTGATTTCGTTTAGAACTCTTGCTGTGTTAAGAGCATGCTGCTGTGACCTGGCTCTACCTCCCAAATCTGGCATTACGTACTCCGACAGTTCGAAACCTGCTTCTTTTGCTTTCTTACCCGCCTCAATCTGCTCGGCTGATGTCACCCCCTTGTCCACGTATTTCAGAATCTCGTCGTCGCCTGTTTCTAGACCAACGTGTAATCTCGTAAGTCCGGCTTCGCGAAGCCCTCTTAGTTCCTCCAGGGTCTTCTTGGCAAGCGTTTTCGCCCTAGCATAGGATGTAATGCGGTCAATGCTGGGGAAATTCTGATTAAGGCATCTTAAGACTTCCAGGAGGTCATTTGTAGGCATAATCAAGCTATTGGCATCCTGAAGGAAAACTGTCCTCCCGCCGAAATAGAGCCAGTTGAAAACCAGTATGAAGCATTGGTTGGCGTTAAGGCTGGGGTCGCTTTGGATGAGAGCCGTACCCACGGACTCGTTTATGTTTCCGCCGTAGCCGAGCTTCCATGATGCTGCCCTTATTCCGTCGGCTATCTCTTTTACAGCATCTATGTCCTTCTTTATATCCTCCACGCTCCTGAGTTGAAATTTCTCACGGTTATACATCATGGCGTAGCAGAACTTGCACCTGCTCCAGGGACAATTTCGGGTTACACGCAGAAGCAGGGAGTGGCTTCCGCCTTCGCTGGGGGGTCTTATAGCCCCGATTTCGAAGTGAAGTCTACCTAGTTTCTCGATATCTAATTTGTCGAGCTTGAGGTTTTCCCCAGGCATGTCTTACCCCTTTGGAAGACCTATAGCTTAAAGAGTGAACGGAGCTTTTGTCCCTGTCCTAGCTGCTTCATCAGTTTTTGCATCTGCCGATATTGGTTAAGCAACTGGTTGACGTCTTGGGGGGTGGTACCGCTGCCGCGGGCTATGCGGCGGCGTCTACTGCCGTCAATAATGGTGGGGTTGTGTCTTTCCCCATGTGTCATTGAAAGAATTATTGCCTCTATCTTCTTGGGCTGTTTCTCATCGAGACCTGCGGGCAATTTGCGGGCAACGCCTGAGAAGCCGGGTATAAGCTCCATTATCTGGTTAAGGGGTCCCATCTTTCTAAGTTGTTGCAGTTGTTCCAGGAAGTCCTGAAGGTCGAAGCTGCCGTGCTTTATCTTACGCTCGAGTTCCTGCTTTTGGCGCATGTCGGAGGCTGACTCGGCTTTTTCTATGAGGCTGATAACATCGCCCATGCCCAGGATACGGGATGCCATTCTGTCCGGATAGAAAGGTTCCAGGGCATCTGTCTTCTCGCCGATTCCGATGAACTTGATGGGAACTCCTGCAACCGAGGCAATGGAAAGGGCAGCTCCGCCACGGGCATCTCCGTCCATCTTAGTCAGAATGACACCTGTTAGTCCCATAGTTTTGTGGAATTCCTGTGCTATTTTCACTGCTTCCTGCCCGGTCATGGCATCAGCGACCAGCAACACTTCGGTGGGATGCAGATTCTTGTTGAGCTGCTCCAACTCATTCATGAGTTCGTTATCGATGTGAAGCCTGCCTGCGGTATCTACTATTACAATGCTCGCTGCAATCTCTTTAGCCCGCTTCAAGGCATTAGTGCAAGCGGTCACCACAGAGCCACCTTCGTTATAAACAGGTATGTCGAGCTGCTTGCCCAGAGTCATTAGCTGCTCTCTAGCTGCTGGACGGTAAGGGTCGGCAGCGACCATAAGCGGACGTTGTCCGTTTCGTCTCAAGTGCAAGGCTAACTTGGCAGCAGTGGTGGTTTTGCCAGCGCCTTGTAACCCAACCAGCAATATCACTGTTGGTGGTTGTGCAGCATGCTTCAGCTTCTGCTGCCCGCCGCCCAAGATGACGATTAACTCTTCGTTTACAACCTTGATTACTTGCTGCGCCGGGGTAAGGCTCTCCAGTACTCCTATCCCAATCGCCCGTTCCTTTACCCTGGATACAAAATCCTTCACTACCTTGAAGTTGACATCAGCCTCAAGAAGCGCAAGCCTCACCTCGCGCAGTGCCTCGTCTACGTCTTTTTCTGTCAGCTTACCTTTGCCTGAGAGCTTCTTGAAAACAGCACCCAGCTTGTCGGACAAACTCTCGAACATTTGATTCCTCAAGCCTATTCTATCTTGGGTGCTGCCCACGGTCAAGGAAAGAATGGGGTTCTTACAGCTTCGATAGGACTTTCGTCATATTGACATGGTGGAGAAGCGGGTGCTAGACTCAGTTGAGATAAATACCCGTAAAGGGGGGAAATGTTGAAAAAGCTTGTTTTTCTGCTTATTACAATGTTGATTGTAGCCCCGTTGATAATTTTAGCTGGATGCTCAGGTGGAACCTTGGACCTGGTTGGATTTGTCCCTCAGAAGGCTAATCTGGTGGGTGAGATAAATGTAAGCCAAATACTGAGCGATGAGGACTTCGCTGATATATATGATAGATTGCCTAAAGAAAACGAAGACCCGCAAACCCTTAGAGAGGCTGTGGACGCTTTCGAAAATGACTCAGGCATTGACTTGAGTGATTTCGAAAGAGGGGTTTTCTTCAGCGATACCTCGGTCTCCGGAGATGACGGTGGATATTTTGGGGTAATAATTGAAGGTGATTTCGATAGAGAGGACTTGCTGGACGCTGTCGAGTCGAGTATGGGTGAGGAATTGGATGTCGATGAATACAAAGGCTATGACATATACTCAAACGAGGATGAGACGTCGGCGGTTGCTTTTCTAAGTCCCTCTGTATTCGTCATGGGTCAGATTAGTCCAGTGAAAGACGTTATTCAGGTCAAAGAGGGCAATAGAGAAGCTCTGGGCGGTGATGTAATAGAGACCTATAACGAGCTTGGAGATGCTTTGATTAAGATGGTCTCGTTGCAGGATTATCTGGGAGAGGAAACTCTGCCCGATTCCCTGCCCGGGTTGCCGATAGATTTATCTCCTTTTGCCGATATCGAGAAGAGCACTTTGGTCCTGAACAAACAAGGTCATACAATATCCATGGAAACAAAGCTATACTTCTCAAACAGCGAATCGGCTGAGTCTGCTGAAAATCTAGTTTCTTTTATAGAGCTGCTGGTTGACATGCTGCCAGTCCCTGAAGAGGGTCGGAATCTTGTGGCCGAGCTGCTTGGCAAGCTGGATATCGAAAGAGACGGTTCTTTGCTCACGATAAGCTTTGAGATTACGGTGTCCGAGATAGAGGATATTATAGAGAGCGGCAATACTGCATAGCCTATCTTGTTTGACCCAATAGTTGCTTAGACATTGAACAGGATGGTGAGTACATCACCGTCCTGTACTATATAATGCTTCCCCTCCGTATGCAGTAGCCCGTGCTTCTTTGCCTCAGCAAGGCTGCCACATTTTACGAGGTCATCGTGCCTGATAACCTCAGCTCTGATGAAGCCACGCTCCATATCAGTGTGTATCTTGCCTGCTGCCTTTTGGGCAGAGGTGCTATGTCGGATAGTCCAGGCTTTCACCTCATCTGATGCGATGGTGAAGAAGGATATAAGCCCTAATAAGCCATACGAGAGCCTGATCACCCGGTCGAGCCCAGATTCTCCAACCCCTAAGGAGATACGGAATTCTTGAGCTTCAGCATCGTTAAGCTGGGCTAGCTCCATCTCAATCTTTCCGCATAAGGCAGCTACATCGCAGTGGAGACGGCAGTACTTTGCTGCGAATGCAGATTCTAAAGCGCTGGCTTGTGGGATTTGCTTCTCGCCGATGTTTATAAGCAGCAGCATTGGTTTGGCGGTGAGAAACTGGAAATTCTCCAGCATCTTAGCTTCATTATCTGTAAAAGCCTGTTCTCTAACGGGTTTGTCTGCCTCTAAGCCGGTCTTCATTCTCTCCAGAAGTGTTTGTTCTCGAGAGAGTAGCTCTCTTTCCTGTGGCTTGGCGCCTTTTAGAGACGAATGTAGCCTCTCCAGCCTTCTTTCGATAATGCCCATGTCTGAGAAAGCGAGCTCGAGGTTCATCGTGCTGATGTCCCGCTCCGGGTCAACACTTCCTTCTGGATGAGGAACCCTTTCGTCCTCGAATGTACGGACAATGTGAGCTAGGGCGTCCACCTTGCTGAGATAGGCAAGAAACTGCCCTCCGGGACCTTCCCCTTTGCCAAATCCTTTGGCGGAGGGCGCCGCTATGTCTATATAGGTAACTTCTGTGGGGACGGTACGTTTTGGTTTGAGGATTTTTGTGAGCGAATCCAATCTGGGGTCAGGAACTTTTACGACACCTATATTCGGTGCCGGGGCTGTCGAGGAGTAGGTATCGGTTTGTGCCTTACCCCTGCTCAGGGCGTTGAAAACTGTCGTTTTCCCGCTTTTAGGCAGCCCGATTATACCGATTTGCATAGCGCAGGCTCCAATCCAGTCGACTTAACGTTACAAACGTATGATACTGATGTTATAATTATACTCGCGCTATCAGCCCTTGCAAATTTCAAATCATACGTCATGTGCTGGAGGCTTTGTTGTTATACATACTCTATGGAGAAGATGATTTCTCGCTAAATGAAGCACTGAATAGGATTAAGTCTAGCCTGGGTGATAGGGAAATGGTGGCTACCAATACCACTGTGCTTCAGGGGCAGCATATCACTTACGAGCAACTTATCATGACTTGCGATACATTGCCTTTTCTTGCACCCATGCGGCTTGTGATAGTCGAAGGTTTGCTCAGTCGCTTCGAACAACAGGATAGCAAAGGAAAGCGCTCTTCGGGCACGGAGGCGTCGGGTTGGCTATCTCTCAAAGACTATGTTAAGCGTATGCCCGAGAGCACAGTGCTGGTGATGCTCGATGGCAGGCTGAGGAAGGATAATCTGTTGCTTGTTCCCCTTGAGCCCCAGGCAAAGGTGAGCGAGTTCAAGCCTTTGAGGGGTGACGAGTTAAGAAGCTGGGTACAATCCAGGGTGGCAACAAATCAAGGCAGCATATCGCCAAGAGCTTTGAAACTACTCTCCGACTTCGTAGGTAGCAATCTACAATTGCTTTCAGTCGAAATTGACAAGCTTTGTCTTTACGCACAGGGAAGAAAGATAGAAGAGGATGATGTCAGGTCTTTAGTGGCTGAGGCGGTGGAGGCTTCTGTTTTCGATATGGTTGATGCCATTCTAGAGCGCAGGGCTGACGAAGCGATCCGGCTACTGCGCCAGCTTAAAGATGAAGGTTCAGCGCCGCCTTACCTTTTATTTATGGTCACGAGGCAGTTTCGTCTGGTGACGCAGGCGAAGGACCTTCTGCAACAACACCGAAAAACTGATGAGATTAGATATAGTCTGGGGATTAACAAGGATTTTGTTCTGCAGAAGACTTTGAAGCAAGCCAAAGCATATTCTATGGAGCGATTGAGGGAGGTTTACCACAAGTTGCTGGATACGGATATTGCCATAAAGGGTGGCAGATACAAAGGCGATGGCGGCGAACTTGCGCTTGAACTTCTGGTCTGCGAGCTTTGCGAGAAGCGTAGTTCCTAGCAGCAAAGGAGTAGCTGTGAGTACTCCTTTATTTAAAAGTCTCAGAATGGCGAAGGTCTATAGCTTTGAACCTCCCCTCTTTAAGCTCGTGTATAAACTCGCTCAACGTTTTGACATCTCTTTCAAAAAGAGTGGCGCAGGTAGGTATATCCGATAGGGAATGGGCGTCGCTACCTCCAACTGTCTT
>CAYHAX010000049.1:0-3587 GCA_964354695.1 uncultured Dehalococcoidia bacterium | reverse complement strand
AGAATTTGCGGTGTATGTCCCACAAGCCACTCCATAGCCTCCAACCTGTGTCTGGATAGCGCATTCGGTCTCGGCGGCTCAATACCCGACAACGGCAGAATCATCCGAAACCTGATTCTCGGTGCAGCTCATGTATCCGACCACATCCTTCACTTCTATCATCTTGCTGCCCTCGATTATGTGGATGTAACCAAGGTAGCCAAATACGAAGGCAACAACGCCACGCTCAATTCAGTGAAGGATTTCATACAGCGCGGCGAACTGGGGCCTTTCGTGCCACGCTATGAAGGCGATTACCGCCTGCCCGCTGCAGTCGACCAGGAGTTGGTGGTTCACTATGTTGACGCACTAAGAATGCGCCGCAAGGGGCAGGAGATGTGCGCAATATTCGGTGGCAAGATGCCCCACAATATGGCTGTGGTCCCCGGCGGTGTCACTGAGGTTCCAACAGTTGACAAGATTGCAGCGTTCCTGTGGCGATGTAACGAACTGAGAACATTTATTGACAACGTTTACATCCCCGATGTAATCGCAGCCGCAGGCGCGTACAGCGATTACTTCGAGATAGGTGCTGGCTGCAAGCATCTGCTCTCATACGGAAACTACGACCTTGATGGCAAAGAGGCAGACCTCACTAAGAGGAACAGGTTATTCAGACAAGGCACTGTCAGCCCCGACCTGAAGCTAGGGCATCTTGATGCGAATGCCATCACCGAGGAGGTCAAGCATTCCTGGTATGACGACTCCACCACAGGGAGAAAGCCTGCCAAGGGCGATACAGTACCTAAGGATGACAAGGCGGGAGCCTATTCCTGGATAAAATCACCTCGCTACAATGGTCAGGTATATGAAGTTGGTCCCCTAGCCAGGTTGGTCGCAACCTACCTATCAGGCGACTCAAGAGTTAAGACCCTGGTAGACGAGGTGCTGTCTAAGTTCAAAGCAGGACCTCAGGTGTTGTTCTCAGTTTTGGGACGCCACGCAGCACGGGCGCTTTGCTGCAAGATCATAGCAGATGAGATGCCGGGATGGTTGCTGCAATTGAAACCAGGCGAGCCCGTGTACCAACCGTACGAAATCCCCGAGGAGTCAACGGGCATGGGGCTGGTTGATGGTGCCAGGGGTGCTCTGGGGCACTGGATTGAGATTAAAGACAAGAAGATTGCGAACTATCAGTGCGTGGTGCCCGGCACCTGGAACCTGTCCCCTCGCGACGACAAAGGACAGCCAGGTCCACTGGAGCAGGCGCTTACTGGAACTAAGGTGAAAGACCCCGAGAACCCCTTCGAAGTTGTGCGCATTATACGCGCCTTCGACCCCTGCATTGCGTGCGCAGTGCACCTGATTACACCGAAGGGCAGGACTTTAAGCGAGTTCCAGGTTGAGTAACCGGATGAAGAAGACTGTGGTTCTAGGCGTTGGCAACGAGCTGTTCAAGGATGAGGGGGTCGGAGTTCACGCTGCCCGCATCCTGCAAACAAAGCTGTCAGCTTCCAGCGACAATATTGAGATCATCGATGGTGGAACATCACCTGATATCTGGCACTTCATCGATGGCGCAGAGAAGCTCATCATTGTTGATGCTGTAAGAGGGGGCTGCGAGCCGGGAACTATGTACCGCTTCACCCCTCAGCAGATAGTAGCCGAAAGAGGAGTAACCACATCGCTCCATCAGATGGGCATTCTGGAAAACCTCAGCCTGATGGAATTTGTGGGGAGCAAGCCCAAAGAAACCATCATCATTGGGATAGAACCTGCTGAGCTAGAACCAGGTCTTGAATTGTCTGCCAAAATACAGGAGCGTATGCCGAAAATAATACAAACCGTGCTTGGGGAGATTAGTCCCCGCGTGGAAACGAAAGTTTAAACGAAACGAGGGTGTGAAGATGCTGACGACGAAGCAAAAACCGCTCGAGCAAATAATGGGTTACCTGGAGAAAGAGAAAAATGTCTTTCTGCTGGGTTGCAAGGGCTGCGCCGAGGGCTGCCACACCGGAGGCGAGAAAGAAGTTGCCGACATGAAGCAAAAGCTAGAGGGGGCTGGCAAGGTTGTTACCGGCATCTCCCTCATTGACTTCATGTGCAACGAGGGTCTGGTAAGGTCGACCCTGCATGTCCACGAGGACAAAATCGTAACCTCAGATTCATTGCTGGCACTTTGCTGTGGCGTCGGGGTGCAAGCAACCTCAGCAGTAGTTGACAAGATTGTTCACCCCGGCTGCAACACAGTGAGCATGGGTGGACGACACGCCGAATGGCGGGAGGGCGAGCGCTGCATGGAGTGCGGAGATTGTGTTCTGGAGCACACTGGAGGGATTTGCCCCATAGCCAGATGCTCCAAGTTTCTGCTAAACGGTCCCTGCGGAGGCTCGGTCAAAGGAAAGTGCGAGATTTCCCAGGATATACCCTGTGCCTGGCAATTGATAATTGATAGATTAACCAAGCTCGGGCGTTTGGACAAAATGCAAACAATTGTGGCTCCCAAGGATTGGAGTGTAAGTCTCACGGCTGGCGCGGCAAGCAAACGCTAGAGAGAGGGAATATCATGAAGTCGAAGAGCAATCTAGAGAAGGTATTCGAAAGCGGTAAATGGGCTGTTACAGGGGAGATCGGTCCCCCAGCAGGCGCTGACCCTGAGGTAGTAAGAAAGAAGGCGAAAATCCTGAAGGGATATGTCGATGCCGCCAACGTCACTGACGGTCAAACCGCTGTAGTGCGCCTGTCAAGTTGGGCATCCTGCCTCATTGCAAAGGAAGTAGGCATAGACCCAATTTGTCAGATGACCTGCCGTGACCGCAATCGCATCGCCCTGCAGATGGATATACTGGGTATCTCTGCGCTGGGGCTTAACAATATGTTGTGCCTCACAGGTGACCACCAAGCATTTGGGAACCACCCCAAGGCTAAGGGCGTTTATGACCTGGATTCCATTCAGCTCATTAACATGGTAAAAACCATGAGGGATGAGAAGAAGTTCCAGTGTGGCGACCCGATATCAGTCGAGCCCCGGCTCTTCATCGGCGCCGCGGAGAACCCCTTTGCCGACCCCTTGGAGTACAGGACACCTCGCCTAGCCAAGAAGGTTGCTGCCGGCACTGACTTCATCCAAACTCAGATTATCTACAACGTAGAGAAGTTCGCCAAGTGGATGGAAGCAGTGCGCGATGCCGGTTTGGATAAGAAGGTGAAGATTCTTGCCGGTGTGGCTCCCATAAAATCAATAGGTGCTGCTCGCTATATGCAGACTAAAGTACCAGGAATGGATGTTCCTGAGAAAGTTATTGCTCAGTTGAAGGCTGTGCCCAAGGATCAGGTTGCCAAAGAAGGCATCAAACAGTGTATAGACATAATTAACCAGATTAAAGAGATAAAGGGAGTAGCAGGAATCCACCTTATGGCAATTGAGTGGGAGGAAGTAGTCCCTGAAATCGTGGAGCAGGCAGGGCTCTTGCCCAGACCTCAATTCCCTGGCTAGTAGAAACATCTTAGGAATAGAGGCAATTTGGCGAGAAACCTGCACCACGGTGCAGGTTTCTTACCTAATATTACCTCGGTTTTTCAAATTGCGTTGCATTTAGCTCGGGAAC
>CAYHAX010000048.1:0-2338 GCA_964354695.1 uncultured Dehalococcoidia bacterium | reverse complement strand
AGGATGTTAGCAACCACAAAATAGAGCCAGCCTAAGTTTGCGTAGAACCAGAGGGCGATAGAGGCTGCGTAAAGCATAACAGACAATAGCATCAGTATCTTTATGGCATCTCTCACCTTCCAGGTAACCGGGAAATAAGCCACGCCTGCCTGAAGATAATCCTCACGATTGGCTATCATAACGCTCCATACATGCAGAGGTATCCAGACTGCGATGAGGATGCACATGAAAAGGATAGTTATATCCAGTTGGTGAGTGACAGCCACATACCCGATGAGCACAGGGGCGCAGCCAGCGATGCCGCCCTGAATGACGCACATCACCTTCTTGCGGAACACCGAGGCTGCAATGGTACCGACAAGACCGAAAACAAAGCAGAGCGGGTCGAGATACCAAGCCAGACCCAGAGCAGCGATGATTAAAAATATGCTCCACACCAGAGCCCTCTTAGCAGGGACGATGCGCTGTGCCGGCAGCGCCCTCAAATGAGTCCTCTTCATCCTGGCATCCACGTTCCGGTCGAGGTAATTGGTCAAGGCGTTGGCGCCAGCGCTTCCCAGAGCAATTGTTGCCAGGGCGAGGGCAAGCACATCCAGAGCTGGGTGCCCCTGCGCCGCAACTATCGCCGAACATACCCCGATGAAAGCAAGCAGAACGGTCTCGCGGGGCTTGAGCACCGTTATATAGTCAATAATCCCTTTACCCTGGGGTTTTCCACCCAGCTCACGAGCTAAAGATTCCCGGGTTGCTTCAGTAACATCGCTCATTTAAAAGACTCACCTCAAGCTTTAACACATGCCTTTTTATAATACCACAGCGCCGAAATTTTACCAATAGCCCGATGGAGAGGGTTCAGCCTTCAGCTATCAGCAGTCAGCAAAAAGGTTTCAACCTCATCCTTCGACAAGCTCAGGACAGACTCCAGGCTACCCTGATTGCAACAGCTTCTTGATTGCACTCACTACCTCTTCGCGATGGATATCGTCACGGACCACAGGCTTCCCGATACCGGCGAGCAAGACCCATCTTATCTTTTTGCCTCTCACCTTCTTGTCAAGCTCCATGGCTTGGAGCAAACCTTCCATATCGACATCGGAGCAGGTTGTGGGCAAGCCGAATTTCGCAAGCAAAGCCTGCTGCCGATTCACCGCCTCCTGGGACAGAAGCCCAACCTGACGACTGATGATAGCAGCACCCATCATCCCTATGGCGACCGCCTCACCATGAAGGAATCTCCCGTAATTCGTGGTTGACTCCAGCCCGTGCGCAATAGTGTGCCCGTAATTCAAGATAACCCGCACCCCCTGCTCTTTCTCATCCTCGCTCACTATTCTCGCCTTGATGACGGCGCTACGCTTAACCACGTCGCTGATAGCCTCTTTATCCAGCATGAGCAGGATCTCCGCTCGCCCCTCGAGAAACTCCAGCAGACGGGCGTCCCGAATCATGGCATGCTTTATCACCTCAGCCCAGCCCGAAATCAACTCACGTTTGGACAGAGTGGTCAGGGTCTGGGTATCAGCAACAACCAATCGCGGCTGATGAAATCCTCCAATCAAGTTCTTACCCTGGGGATGATTCACAGCGACCTTCCCCCCAATGGCAGCATCAACCATCCCTATCAAGCTGGTGGGCACCTGAACAAAGGGCATGCCTCTGAGGAAGGTAGCAGATACGAACCCGCCGAGGTCCCCCACCATGCCCCCACCCAGGGCGACGATATTGTCGTTACGCTCGGCATGGTTTTTGACCAGCCAGTCATAGACCCCAGCAGCCGTCTCAATTGACTTGCTCCGCTCCCCCTCGGGCACAGCTAAAGAGTCAACGACGAAGCCAGCATCCTCCAGAATCTTCGCCACCCTGTGCCCGTAGAGAGGTAACACCCTCTCATCGCTCACAATATGAGCCTTGCCCCAGAGCCCGGCGTTGCGCATCCGCCTGCCCAACTGCTCCAGCATCCCCCCTCCCACAAACACAGGGTAGCTCTCAGTAGCTGTAGTTACCACACAGGCAGCCCCTTGCTGCTCGCAATAGGGCACCTCCGCTTCCCGCACATCGGGCAAAACAGGAAGAGCAGCCCTGCCCCTCCCCCCAAACCTCCACCCCAGAATAACCTCCTCCGCAGCCTCATCAAAGGTCAGGTTATCGGTGTGCACCGTCCAATCGGCAAGCGCATAGTATTTCTGACGAAATTCCTTCAACCACTCGATGCGCTTCAATGGTTCGGTGCCCGCGAGGAGGGGTCTGACCACCTCCTCTTTGTCAGCTTCGGCATCCTTCACCAACCGCTGGTATATAGTTGCCGGCTTCGCCTCCAGGCTGACGACCACTCCGCTCC
>CAYHAX010000047.1:0-5413 GCA_964354695.1 uncultured Dehalococcoidia bacterium | reverse complement strand
GGGTTCATGCGGGCTACCTTGGCTAATTTCAGGGGGAGGCTGGAGGCGTAGTCGCCGTGCTCGGGGTTCTGAGGGTGTTCGATGACTATCTCGGGCAAGGCGATGGCAGGAAGCGAGCCCTCCGCCTGGGCTGTTTTGGCTGCTTTTTCCAGAAGCTGGGCGATTCTATATTTAAGCATAGCTAGCTTGACTCTCCTTCTGTTTCCCAGAGTCTGCCGACCTCTCTGGCAAGCAGCCTGTGCTCAGGCTGTTTGAGATAAGGGTCGGCGTGGAAAAGTGCTATAGCCTCTTTGCGGGCAAGCTCCAGAATCACAGTATCGGAGAGCCTTGCCATCTTCAGGTCGGGTAGCCCGCTCTGACGGGTGCCGAAGAACTCTCCGGGTCCCCTGAGCATTAAATCCTTCTCTGCAAGTTCGAATCCGTCCTTTGTGGTTTCGAGGATTTTGAGGCGCTCCTCAGCCTCTGCTGAAGGCGATTCTGTGAGGAGAATGCAGTAGCTCTGGTGCTGCCCTCTGCCCACGCGACCCCGGAACTGGTGCAACTGAGCCAGTCCGAAGCGGTCAGCGCCCTCTATGAGCATCACCGTGGCGTTGGGCACGTCCACGCCCACCTCCACCACCGGTGTTGATACCAGTATGTCGGTCTCGCCGTTGCGGAAGCGCCGCATCACCTTCTCTTTCTCTGCGCCATTGAGGCGCCCGTGGAGCAATCCCAGCCTCAGGTCGGGGAATACGCTCTGCGAGAGGCGTTTGTATTCGGTAACGGCTGCTTTAGCCTCTATTGCCTCGGACTCCTCTATCAGGGGACAGATTATGAATGCCTGGCGTCCCTCGGCAGTCTGTTTGCGCACGAAGTCGTAGGCTCTCTCGCGGTACTCGGGTCCCAGGGACCTGGTTTTTATCTCTATTCTGCCCGGGGGCAGTTCATTGAGTATGGAGAGGTCGAGGTCGCCGTAGAGCGTGAGCGCCAGGGTGCGCGGGATGGGGGTGGCGCTCATCACCAGGACGTGCGGTCGAGTGCCTTTGGAGCGCAGTTCAGCGCGCTGCATCACGCCGAAGCGGTGCTGCTCGTCCACCACACACAAGCCTAACTGGGGGAACTCGACCCCTTTCTGGATGAGGGCGTGTGTGCCGATGATTATATTTATCTCGCCTGCCGAGATGCGTTCCTGAACTTCCCGTTTTGCGCTCCCTTTGAGGCTTCCGATAAGGAGCCCTACGCCTATGGGGTGAGGTTGTATCGCAGGGTAGTTGTGAACAGTCTTGCTGTCATTACCCTCACTGGATGCTTTGTTCAGCAGATTGCAAATTGTATTGAAGTGCTGCTCCGCCAGTATCTCTGTGGGCGCCATGAGGGCAGCCTGATAGCCGTTGGCAGCGGCAAGCAGCATCGCTGCTGTAGCCACCACTGTCTTGCCGCTGCCAACCTCGCCTTGCAGCAGTCGGCTCATCGGCTTGGGCTTGAGCAGGTCGCCCTGAATCTCTGCAAGTGCGCGCCTCTGGGCTGAGGTCAATTTGTAGGGCAGGGAATCCAAAAAGGGCTCAAGGCACTTGCTCTCTGCGTTAAAGGCAATCCCTGCCTCCTCCTGCCAGTCTCGCTTTTTGGATAGCACGCCGAGCTGGATTAGGAAGAGCTCGTCGAAAGCGAGGCGCTTTCTAGCCTGGTCCTTGCCCAACTCGCTATCAGGGAAGTGGGCCAGCCTGATTGCCTTGGTGAGCGGGAGCAGCCCTGCGCTGACTCTTACGTTCTCCGGCAAAAAGTCCTCAAGCTCAGGCAGCCAGCGGTCGAGGGTTGCTTTTACCAGTCTGCGCACTGTTCTGGGGGAGAGCCCGGCGGTCAGAGGGTAAACAGGCACCAGCCTGCCTGTGTGAATGAGGTCGTCCGATTCTAGAAGCTCCCACTCGGGGGACACGAACACCATTCTGCCGCGAAACGCCTCCACTCTGCCGCTGAGCACAATCGTGGAGTTGGTGGTGAGCGTTTTAGCCAGGTAGGGCTGGTTGAACCAGATGACCCTCATGTTGCCGGACTCATCGCCGACCGTTGCCTCGGTGGCGCGCCTTCTTTTGCCGAGGGTTTTCTGAGCAGCCTCCCACACAGTGGCAACTATGGTTTGCTCTTCGCCTTCCTTGAGTTCTGAGATAAGTTTTTTCTGGCTGTAGTCTATATGGCGGCGGGGGAAGAAATAGATGAGTTCGCGTATCGTTTTCACTCCCAGCTTGTCGAATTTGCTGGCTAGCTTTGCTTGTATGCCCTTGAGCGACGTTATAGGTGAGTTCAGGGTTTGCGCGCTGGTAGGTTTGGTGCGAGTGGACAGGGGTTTCCGTTCGGGCAGGGTAGCCCTGGTGAGGGGTGAAGCCTTCTGCTCTCCTGAGTCTAGCTGCTTCAGAATGGCGTTGACCCATTGCTCACGCGCCCTTATGTCAAGTGTGGAGTAGCTCTGGGAAAGCAGTCGGGATAGCTCGCGGTTGGGTGGGGTCAGGTTGCGTAGGTATCTATCCAAGCCGCCCATCACGGCTTTGTCGTTGAATCCTTTTGCCTGTTCCAGTTTCAGGACTTTTCGCAGGCTATCGATGGTTTGGTTCAAATGGCTTTCTCCAAGCAATCAGCTTTCAGCGGTCAGCGTTTTAGAAATATAGCTGATAGCTTTATCTTGATTCGGGAAAAAGAGTTAGCAAATTGGTCACAATTGTGACTTGAAGTGAGATTCGCTATTCAACGGAGATGATGTAATTATAGTGCGGTTGCCCACCGGCAACGACCTCAACTTCTTGAGCAGGGAATTTCTCCTTGACTGACTCGCCTATTTGCTCAGCCTCGGTGCAGTCGGTGTCTGCGCCGTAATATATGGTGACCAGCCCGCTCTGTTCGACATCCATCTGGTCCAGCAGTTTGAGGACAGCCTTCGCTATGCTGTCGTCGGAAATCACGAGCTCGCCGTCAAGGAAGGCGATGGCTTGCCCCTTTTTCACCGCCAGCCCGTCGCGGGTCATAGACCTCACGGCGGTGGTGACCTCTCCGCTGCGAACCGCTTCGACCGCAGCCTTCATGGCGTCGACGTTTGTCTCCAGGTCAGCCTCGTAATTGAAAGCAAGCAGCGCAGCTATGCCCTGGGGTATGGTCTCTGAGGGCACAATCTCCACCATTTTCTTGGTAAGCGCTCTAACCTGGCGCGCTGCCATGGCGATGTTGGCGTTGTTGGGCAGGATAATAACCTGGTCTGAGTGAGTTGCCTCCACAGCCTGGAGGAGGTCCTGGACGCTGGGGTTCATGGTCTCGCCGCCAGGGATGACGATGGTTGTTCCGACGCTGTAGAAGACCTGGATGAGCCCGTCGCCGGAGGCTACGGCTATGGTGGAGATATTGCCTATGGGGGGCTGGGGTTTGGCGACGAGGAAGTCCTTGTGCTGGTCGTCCATGTTCTCCACCTTGACCTGGCGCAGGGTGCCTAAGGAGGTGGCGCAGCTCAAGGCTGAGCCTGGGTCGAAGGTATGGAGGTGGACTCTCAACGTGGACTCATCGCCGACCACCAGAACGGATTCGCCGATAGAGGTCAGTTTCTCCCTGATGGTTTCCGGGTCGAGAGTGATTCCGTAAAGCAGGAACTCTGTGCAGTATCCGTAATGGGGCTTTTCCTCTGAGCCCTGGGCTGTGAAGGCTGTGGTTGCTGCGGGGGCTTCCTGCTCCGCCTCGGCTTCCGACTCGCCCCGCAGGTAGCGAAGCGCGCCTTCGAGCACTACGAAGAGTCCCTGACCACCGGCATCCACCACGCCCGCCTGACGCAGCACGGGTAGCAGGGAGGGCGTCCTCGCCACGGAGGCTTTAGCCTCTTCGACTACGGTTTCCATGATTTGAAGAACGTTTATGTTGTTGGAGGCGCTTTTCGCCTGAGCGGCTTCCGCGGCTTCTCGAATGACGGTGAGGATGGTTCCTTCAACAGGCTTGGTCACGCCTCTATATGCGAATTTGGAAGATTCCGCTAAGGCTTTGGCGAAATCGCCGGCACTGAAGGAGGGCTTGCCGTCCAGCCCCTTAGCTAATCCGCGAAGTATCTGGGAGAGTATCACGCCGCTGTTGCCGCGTGCGCCCATGAGGGAACCCTTAGCCATAGCCTGAGCTACGGAGGATGCGCCGCCATCATGGCAACGGCTGGCTTCATCCATGGCTGCCCGCATGGTCAAGAGCATGTTGATGCCGGTGTCGCCATCGGGCACTGGGAAGACGTTGAGGGCGTTAATAGCCTGGGCGTTGCGCTCCAGCCACAGGGTACCGGCGCTGAACATGGCTTTAAGTTCATGCCCATCGCAATAGGCAATATCATTCAAAACCGGGCTCCTTTTGACTCGCTGTCCTCGCGTTTTTCGGGATTGATGTTGTTTGGTCACTTGCCAGACTCGCTTTATTGTGTTATATTTTTAAATTGAATTCTACTAGAAATCAAGGCTCTAGTCAAAGGAGAAGGCGTTGAAGTGTGAGTTGTGTGGGAAGGAACCGAAGTTTGGAGATAATGTGTCCCACTCCAAGCGCCATACCCAGCGGCGCTGGTACCCCAACATCAGCAAGACAACCATCCTGGTAGACGGCAAAAGGAAGCGGATCAACATCTGCACCAGGTGTCTGCGTACTCGGCAAAAGGTAGCTGCCTAGTCTCGTTTTCACCCCTTTTCAAATCCTGCTCAGGCTCTCCCTGAGCCTCCCTATCGCTTGAGCTACACTCTCCTTTTTGTTGAACACCGCTGCGCCAGCCACCAGCACCCGCGCCCCTGCTTTAGCCACTCTAGGCGCTATCTCGGCATTGACCCCGCCATCCACCTCAAGCTCGGTAGCTAATCCCAGTTCGTCCAGCCTGCGCCTGAGGCGGGCTATTTTGCCTATGGTGCCCTCTATGAATTTCTGACCCCCGAAGCCGGGGTTCACCGACATCAGCAGCACCAGGTCGAGCGAGGGCAGCATTTCATCGACCGCAGCCAGGGAGGTGCTCGGGTTCAGCGACACACCAGCCTTAACCCCCAGCTCTTTGATAGATTCTACCACCCTGTGCAAGTGGGGGCATACCTCAACGTGGACGGTGATGATATCGGCTCCTGCCTGCGCGAACTGCTGGATGTACTTCTCGGGCGACTCTATCATCAGGTGTACGTCGAGGGGGATGGTGGTGTGGGGACGTATGGCTGCTACCACCAGGGGACCGACGGTGATGTTGGGTACGAAGTGCCCGTCCATGACGTCTACGTGAATGTAATCGGCGCCCGCCTTGGTGGCTTCGACTACCTGCTCGCCCAGCCGACCGAAGTCGGCGGAGAGTATGGACGGGGCGAGCTTGATTCTATTTGCCATCAAGCATCCTTCTCGCTGCCGCCAGGGCTTTATGCACCTGCTCGGGGGCGGTGCCGCCGGGCACGCTGCGCGCCTC
>CAYHAX010000046.1:0-4120 GCA_964354695.1 uncultured Dehalococcoidia bacterium | reverse complement strand
GATTTTCGACGATAGGTTGGCAAAACCCTCCATGGCAGAGGATACGGAGACCGATTGCAAGCTGCTATACTTTAGTCATCTGGCCATGAAATGAATCAGATGCTACAATTAGGGCACCTATGACCAAGGGTAAATCAGCCCTCAAAATCAAGAAGCTGCGCCCCAACGCCAAACTCCCCCAACGAGCCACACCGGGCTCCACAGGGTTGGATGTCTTCGCCTGCATAGATGACGAGGGCGTAATCGAACTCAAGGGAACAAAGCCCAAAGCCATACCTAGCGGCATCGCCATCGAAGTGCCCCCCGGATACGACGTCCAGATACGTCCCCGCTCGGGTCTATCGGCGAAAGGCGTAGGTGTAACCTTCGGGACAATAGATAGCGACTACCGTGGCGAGATACTGGTCACCATGTACCTCTTCGACCCCGATGCCACCTTCGAGATAAGGCACGGCGACCGTATAGCCCAGATGGTAATCAGCAGGATTGCAGACCTGCCCCCGGTCGAGGTAGCGGAGCTCACCCCCACCGAACGCGGCAGCGGCGGTCACGGCTCCACCGGAAAATAAAATTTGCAATTTACTATTTGCATTTTGCACTTTTCAATTCTCCGCAATATTTCCCCTTTTCCTAAACTTGTCCCTGACTCGTTCAGAGAAGGGAAAGGGGGATTACAGAGTGCCCCTATCGCTTTATCACATGCACCCCCGTAGCCTTGAACGACGCGTAAAGCCGATTTCCTGTTTGCAGGCTCATCTCCTCCGCCGACCTCTTGGTTATCAGGGCAACCAGCGGGAACCCGCAGTCCAGCTCGATGCGGGCGAGCGGACCGAATAGCACGATGCGTGTTATCTCGCCATTGAAGATGTTTCGGGCGCTGGTAGGCTCCTTCACCTTCGCCAGCGTTATCTCCTCCGGGCGGATACAGGCGTAAACCTCCCCCCCCACTCCGAGGCTTGATACTGCCTCTATAGCGTTGCCATCAACTTTTATGTCAACTATACCCTCTGCAGCGGAAGCTATCACGCCAGCAACTATATTCTCCACTCCCACGAACTCCGCGATATCCCTCCCCCTCGGCAGATTGAATATCTCCCGGGGGTCGCCTGTCTGCAACATCTGCCCGCCCATGAGCACCCCCATCCTGCTGGCAAGGCGCTGCCCCTGAAAAAGGTCGTGCGTGGACATTACCACAGACATACCCGATTTCTTGATGACATCCGTGATTAGCTTCTCAATGTGTGATGTGGATATGGGGTCAAGGTTTGCAGTAGGCTCGTCGAGCAGCAACAGCTCCGGTTCGATAACCACCGCCCTGGCTATGGCTACCCTCTGAGTCTCCCCCCCCGATAGAGTCCGCGCATTCCTTTTCTCATAGCCCAGGAGTCCCACAATCTCCAGCGCGTTCGTTACCCTACTGTGAAGGCTGGCTCCTATCTCCTTACGGATTCTCAGGCCATAGGCAACATTATCGTAGACGCTGGCATTGAAAACAGCAGGTTTCTGGGATACCATCGCCATCCTTCTGCGTATCTCTAGCCTCTGTCCCTCAGAATTGTTGACCTGATGCCCATCGAAATAGATATGGCCTGAGGAAGGCTTTTCGAGCAGGCCTACCAGACGCAGAAGCGTCGTCTTCCCCGAGCCGGTAGGGCCTATCGTAACGAACAACTCGCCCTGCCTGACACCGAAGTCGATACCCTTCAGTATCTCCGCTTTGCCGTAGCTATGATGTAGGTGCTCGACTTTGAGCAACATCTGCCTCTTTCACCCTTAAAAATCTGTTCGCCAGGACAGTGACAATGAGCGCCAGTGCGACGAGGATAAATCCCAGCGCCAATGATAGTGCGACCTCGCCCTTACCTGTTTCAAGTGAAATCGCCGTAGTGAGTACTCTGGTATAGCCCCTTATATTTCCACCGACCATGAGAGCAAGGCCAACCTCAGAAATCGCGCGCCCAAAACCGACCATGATAGCAGTTAACACAGCGAACTTGGCTTCCCTCAGAACAGCCCACACTGATTGCAGCCTGCTGGCGCCAAGGGAGATAGCTGTCTCCCTCATTGCTGGGCTCACACCGCTCAAGGCTGATATGGTCAGGCCTGTCACAATCGCCGATATCAATACCACCTGGCCGATTACCATCACCTGTGGGGTGAACATTATGCCGAAGACGCCCAGAGGCCCAGCCCTGGAGAATACCAGAAACACTAACAATCCGACGAAAACCGTGGGAAGGCTGTAGCAGGTCTGGATAATGCTTATTAGTGTCCTTTTGCCCCGAAAATTGTTGAAG
The DNA here is from genome assembly GCA_964354695.1 of uncultured Dehalococcoidia bacterium. Lineage (GTDB taxonomy): Bacteria > Chloroflexota > Dehalococcoidia > SZUA-161 > SZUA-161 > CAYHAX01. The sequence goes on along the minus strand of CAYHAX010000046.1, from coordinate 1,823 downwards.
TATATCAGGCAGCCGAGAGGCACAAACAGCAGAGCCCCGATGATTGTTGAACTGATGGAGATCTCCAGGGTCCTGGCTGTGATGCCATAGACCTCCGGATCTCCGGTGAAGATCATCTTCACGGCAAGGACAAAGGCATCAACTATCGCGTGCATGCAATTGCTCGCTCCCCTTTGCTGGCATTCATGTTTCGAATCCTTTTACGATTTGAAAGTCAGCTAACGAGGATTCCTCAGGGAGAGCACATGCTCTCCCTGAGGAATATATAGTGTACTTTTTCCAGTGTTTTTCTACAAGTCCTGACCGGCACACGGGGTGAACAGTTGCATGCCATATTCCGCCACACCGTATTTGCCCATCAAGTCCTGAATCTCCGGCGAGGTGAGGAAAGTCACCAGATTGGTCGCCATAGTCTTATTCTTCGTGCTATTGACAACCATCACACTATACACGTTGCGCAGAGTATCAATTTTCTGGTTCACCAATGCGACCAAATTCAGCTTGGTCTTATATGAAATGAACGTCCCCATATCGGTCATGGTATATGCCAGCTTATCATTTGCCATCACAAGAGTCGGCCCCATCCCGCCACCACCCTCTATATACCAGGAACCGGACTTTTTGACATCTGTATATTGATAGCCTGCAGCGGCCCAGAGTCGCTGCTCCGCAGCGTGCGTACCCGAACTATCCCCTCTGGAGACGAACTTGACCTGGCTTCCAGTAACATTGCCCTCTGCCATCAATTCTTTGAATGCATCGACCGGATCCATGTCTTTAATGCCTGCCGGGTCGGATGGCGGGCCTACAATAGTAAAATAGTTATAGGCAAAAGGCACCCTTGCCGAACTATAGTTGCCAGCCAAAAAATCCTGCTCGGCTTTTGGCTCGTGGACGGTAAGAACATCCACATCACCGCTTTTCCACAATTGAAAAGCTTTCCCGCTGCCGACAGAGATTATGTTCAGGTTCACGCCATACTTTTGCTCGAACATCGGCTCCAGATAGCTCCAGAGCCCGGTGTCATAAAGGCTGGTAGTCGTTGCTACCGTAAGCCTTCCCACCGGCGGCAGAGGAGGAACAACTGTAAGAGGGGTTGGGGTAGGAGTGATTGTAGGAGTAGTAGTCTCTTCCTTGGTGCACGCCGGAAGCACGGCGACCAGGGAGAGTAACATAGCCAGTGTTAAAAGAAGCATTAAAATCTTTTTCATGTGTTTTAAACCTCCAAATCTTTTGTAGTTCGACTATCTGTAGAATATCTAGTCAGGTGGGGAGCGCCCGAGCATAGTTCTGAGCTTGTTTCCCATCGCTCTCTCCTTTCCAAACACGGGAGGCATCGCCGTTTCCAGCGATACCCTGTCGCCTACCTGCCCTGTCCGCTTAGCGGATTTAGGCACAATAGGTCGGAGATTTCCAGCCGTCAAAGTCTAGCATAAACAATAGCCCAGTTACAAGCTTCTAAGTTCAGAAGACATTCACCGCAGAGGCCTTGAAGGTAACATAAACCTTGCCACCCCTTCTCAATTCCATCTCCTCAAAAGAACGCCTCGTGACCAAACAGACAAAGTCAGGTGGCACATTGACAGTGAGACAGACGGTCGAACCTTTACTGACCACATCTGTAATGGTACCCATGAAGGAATTTCGAGCGCTGGAAATGAACGGTTGAGTCGAGATGAGAATATCCTCCGGGCGAACGGAGGCGTGACGATGCCCCCGCAGATTGGTGACCGCCCAGATCAAGGTTCCACCGATATCGATAGTTGCAACCTCGTCTTCACCATCTCGAACGTCACCGGCGAAGATATTTCGTGTCATAGCAA
>CAYHAX010000045.1:0-3904 GCA_964354695.1 uncultured Dehalococcoidia bacterium | reverse complement strand
CTACTGGCAATACGGCTGAATATTCCAACGTTTGCGCCAAGGTCCCAAACACTCTTCGGATTGAGCTTGTCCAGGAATTCAGACACAATCAGTTTCTTATGCTTAAGCCCGTCCGGAGAATAGTTAATATCATTGTAGTATTCAGCCCACTCTGTGCCTCCGGGCTGCCATTTCAGTCTTCTTACTGAAGATTCTAGGTTATCAATTAAGCCTAGAAGGGACATGCGGCTCATCCTGTAATGGCTCTTATTTACTGATTTACCAGCAAAATGTCTTTGGCTTCTTGCATGAAGGTGAATGTGAGAGAGCAAGGAGAACCTGAAACGACTATGAAGTGGAAGAAGCGAACTCGCCAAATCCAAAGGGACCCCATCTATATAAACTCGGAATAATTGATTGAGCCGAACATCCCTATAACTCATCAGCACCAGAGGGGCTAGAAAATGCTGGCAGAACTGTCTGTATGCAATCCATGGTTGACCCTCCTGGTATTTCTCAAAAGAGAGTGTATCAATAAATATAGGTTTACCTTTCCTGAATTGGATATTGTAGGCGCTGCAATCCTTGAGGGACATTCCGAAATCGAGGGCTTTTTTCTGGATTGTCAACGTAGCTAGTGCTGAGTCCTTCAGTTGACTGAAACACCATTCGTAAGGATATGATATGAACTGTATCGATTCGGGCTTGATTATCTTGTAAGCAAGACTGGGCCTTGGGCTCTCTATGTTGACTTCCTTGTGGGGAATTAATAATTCGGTACCCACAAGGGTTTCATAAAGGCTGGAACCTATCAAGTAATCATAATTCTCTTTGTAGTTGATATTAACTTGACGATAGACTGAGCCGTCTCGATAGAAGAGGAACCCGCTTGGGTCTCGGAATGAGCCCGGGACAGCCCCGCTAGTCTCTAGCCTCTTCATCGATCTTACCTCGGAAGAACAGGTTCATAAAGGTGGTCTTAATCCTGCTCCAAAATAGCTTAACCGCAAATATTCCTCCGACAAAGGTGCCTATAAGTATCTGAACGATAAGACTGCCAGTGCCTAAGTCGAGATAGGCATCGCATGTCTTAGAGAGCCCCCCAAAAAAGAAGGCAGGGGCGATAGGCGTCTTTGTTAGACTTGAGAGGTATTTCATCATGATAACCCCCTTTCTACCGAAATGTCTCAGACTCTCATTTTAAATCATTTGTCATGTTAACTGAAGTCATGCGATATATAGGAACCTTGCTGCTTTCAGGAACCAGGAGGGGAAGGGCTCCACTCGCGGCATAAATAGCTTGCTTACAAAGAACGCTGTGAGTATGCCTATAACTGCTCCGGCAAGGATGTCAACGAAGAAATGTACCCCTGCGTAGAACCGCGCGAATGCCCAGAGCAAAGCGAGCACGTAAAGCACAAGCCCCGCTTTGCGATTGCCGAAAAATACCCCTGTGGCGGCAGCGAAGGCTACGGTAGTGGCGTTGCTTGGGAATGAGGGATCGTGAGCAAAGTAGAATACAATCTGAGCGGCGTGCCTTGCGCTTTCCCGCACAGTGGGGTCGCCCACCGCGAAGGGACGGAGCAAGGGGTCCCAGAAGGCGTTGATTATATGCACCCATAGAGTTGAAATACCGATGGCGGTAGCAGCGTACATAACGTGTCTCTGAAGCTGCTCGCGCTTGACTCGGTCGCGATGCCAGAGCCAGAGAGCTAGCATAATAAGGCATATCACTACAGGGATGAAAAAGTCGTTGGCAAACAAGTGCATCACGCGGTCGAGCGCAGGCACTTTGCCTACGAAACCGGTAATCCATACAGTCCATCCTGAAAGGGGCGGCATTAGACTTTATCCTTTCCTTCTTTTTTCAGGCTGCTGGCAATACCATCGAAGAGCGTTTTCGTCTTCAACGTTTCTACACCCATCTCATGTTGCTTCCTTGCGGGCGGGTCATCTACCTGGGGTTTGACTTTAGCTTTTATGAGGGATGCTATTATACCTGTAGCCGCAAATCCTGCGACGATTGCGCCCAGGAACAGACCGAGCTGCTGTGCCCCCTCTACTGTGTGCTGCACATTGCGTTCCTCGCTGGTGAAGAACCACACGAAAGCTCCGATGAGGACAAGTGCGCCGAATATGAATTGGAGGATGGGTTGTTTGAAAAAACAAAGCCCATCGAATTTTGCATGTATTGACACTATTTGGTAGACGCCTATGGATGCTATGAACACCATGACGAAATAGTCTGCAGCCATGTTGTTATTTTGCCTCCTTAGGTTTTGTCCGCCAAGTCCATATTACATTAGAAGAGAAATTCCACATCGTAGCGACCGCTATCGCTATTATCTGGGAGACGATGTAATATATTCCCGCTTTTTTTAAAGCAACGTAGTAAACGCCCAAGTTAATGCCCCATCCAACTTGGCTAACTAAGTTGAATTTGAGGGCTCGTATAAGAAAAGACCTCAATCCTGGAGTACGGCGGTCGCTGAATGTCCAGAATTCATTCAAAGCAAAATTAGTCAGTATGGAGATCTGGTAACTCGGTATTTGAGCCCAGACTTTATTCATACCGGCGACTTCCACAAAGATTGCCAGCAACCCAAGGTTGACTCCCGTGCCGCTGGCTCCGACTATGCAGAACTTGATAAACCTTTTTATCCCGCCGTCGTACCATGCCAGGCGGGAGAGGTGTTTCAGATAGTTTATCTGCTCCTTAGCCGTTAGATTGCTCTTGCCCCTTTCCCTCTCTTTGAAGGTGTAGGGGACTTCTACTACACGGTTGGCTTTGCCCCTTACCAGCACTTCGAGAAGGATTTTGTAGCCGGTGGGGCTGAGCGTTACTCCGTCTATGACCCTCTTTTTGAATAGGAAGAATCCCGAGAGGGGGTCTTTGATTCTCCGGGCTGAGGACAGCAATATGTTGGCTGGTACCTTTGCCCCTACGGAGATAATCTTCCTTTTGAGGGTCCAGCCTTCGATGCCGCCACCTTTTATGTAGCGGCTGGCGATAGCTACATCCGCCCCGTTTCTGACTGCCTTTATCAGAGATGGGATGAACTCAGGCGGATGCTGCAGGTCGGCATCGATTACTCCTATGACCTCACCCTTTGCCTGGGCGAATCCTGCGACCACAGCCGAAGCCAGCCCCCGCTCATTGGTTCGCACAATCACCCTGATGGGGTATTTTGAGGAGAGGCTTCTGGCTAGCTCAGAGGTGCCATCGGGGCTGTTGTCGTCGACTACTATTAGCTCGTAGCTATAACCTGACAGATCCTTATGGATTCTTTCTGCCAGTTGGGCGATGTTCTCCCTCTCATTGTATGTGGGCACTACGAGGGAGACTTCAGGGATCGACGTGCTTTGTAGTCCCATTACCTAATTCCTGAGGCAGGCGTTCGCACAGAAATGCAGTCAGAGCCAGAGCAGACAAAGCTAGTGTATCTATCGCTTCCTCGCTTTGGTTTTAACCTTACGGCCCTTGTCGGTGTAGGCAGGGGTGCACCACTGTATGTACTTCTTATTCCTGCCGAACTCCACATCGAAATAGAGTTTCTGCAATTTTTGGGTCAGCTTCCCTATCTTCCCGTTCTCCACTTTGCGGTGGTCAATCTCAACTACAGGGGTTATATGGGCTGCGGTGCCTGTGAGGAAGCACTCGTCAGCCAGGTATAGTTCGCTGCGGTCTATGTGCCGTTCCAGGGTTTCGATACCCAGCTCGGTTTTCGCCAGTTTTATTACAGTATCTCTGGTGATACCCATGAGGATCCTATCGTAATTGGCAGGTGTCACCATGTCGCCATTCATGACGAGAAAGATATTTTCGCCGCTTCCTTCGGAGACGTAGCCGTCGGAAGTAAGCATGATAGCTTCCTGAAAGCCATTCTCTATAGCCTCTGTTTTTGCAAATGCGTTGTTGACATAA
>CAYHAX010000044.1:0-5043 GCA_964354695.1 uncultured Dehalococcoidia bacterium | reverse complement strand
TGGCCGGCGAATGAAGCTTCGGGCAAGTCTTCCGCAGTGGCTGAAGAGCGAACGGCAACCAGGCCCTTGCCCATTTGTCTATAGGCATTGCGAATCTCAGCGGCTATTTCCGGCAGCATCGGTGCTTCTGAGAATATCCTTTTTATCTCGGCAGAGACTTCCTGGAGTTGTTTGATATTATCAACATCCAGTGGCCCCAGCAAATCGTAGATTTTCTTCTCGATTCTAGTTCTTTTTAGAAAGGTGAAATAGGCATCGGTGGTTATAATAAAGCCCGGGGGCACGGGGATATTGGCTTTGGTCATTTCACCCAGATTTGCCCCCTTACCACCGACGAGGCGCAAATCATTTTTGGTGACTTCATTGAACCAGACGACAGCCCTGCGCTTTTGTCCCATATGCTTCCTGCTTCCTATTTCTTTGACTCTAGTTATGCTTACCAGCAATTTTACCTCCAGGAGAACAGGAGAGCAAGTTCGGCCTCACCCACCTCATAAAATGTCTAATTTGCCCCACTCTTTGAAGCCTAAGTCAGTGAAGTATATTTAACACCTTTTTGCCCATGTACAGCGGGACTCGGACGCCGGTGAATCTGCCAGTTAGATGATCTCAACGAGCTCGATATCGAAGATAAGGTCTTTCCCCGCTAGAGGGTGATTTGCGTCTAGCGTCACACTGCATTCCGTTACATCGATCACCTTTGACGGGAATATCTTGCCATTCAGTTGATGAACGTCAAGTTCCAGGCCGACATACGGCTTGATGGTCTCAGGGAACTTATTCCGAGCAACTGCCACTACCATTTCTTCACGGCGTGGGCCGTATGCTTCGCCGGCCACGATCTTGACGGTTCTCGATGTGCCTGGTTTCATCCCGACCACCGTTTCCTGAAAGGCCGGTATCAGCCTGGACTTACCGATCTTGAATTTTAGGGGTTTGTACCCGCAAGAGGTCTTAAATACCTTACCATCATCCAATCTGCCAGTGTAGTGAATCTTTACAGTATCACCACTTTTTGCCTGTGCCATTACCCCCCCTTTCTGCCAGACGGCGAGAAAGTAAGATGCTCTATTCCCAATTTACACAACGGAGTAGGTCAGCTCTTGGTGACTGGAACAACTTGATGCACCTTATTGGGTCTGGCGTACCAAGATTTTTGGATGGCGCCCCACGAGCTACAAAATTGCTTGCTCGCTCCGCACTTCTTGCAAACACCGAAATTACTCGCATCAATTAACCAGTGATGAATGCACTCCTTGCAATCGTCTTTGAACTGTACCTGTTCATTCTCCATCTCAAACCTCCCCCAGGCAGAATGGTAAAACTCCTGCCGATAACCTCGACCTATTATCTACATTTACCGCGACCTTCTCCGAAGGCACCATGCCTCGATTGGCTCTGCAAAATTGTCAGCCACGATGTTGTGGCTATACGAGGTACTGGTCAAATCAGCTTGGGAGCACTTCAGGGGGAAGCGCTCATGAGCGGTAAAAGCGAAGGACATGGTGTGAGGCAAAAACGTGATGCGTCACAAAGAGGAACCGGGCACCATCCCCAACTGCCCGTTATCCCCCAGCCTAAACCACCGAACCGATTTGATAGAGCGGAAGCTAACCGCTTCCCTTGTCTCTACCGCTTCGTTTTTGAGTAGCAGTCAGAACAGTACACCGGTCGCCCGTTTCGGGGCTCGAAGGGAACCTGGGTGTTCTTGCCGCAAGTGGCGCATACAGCAGGATGCATTTCCCGCTGCTGTCTGTAGCCTCCGCCTCCGTTGCCATACCCATTACCGCCGCGCTGTACTTTTCTGGCTGCTCGGCAGTCAGGACAACGGCCGGGATCATGGGTGAAGCTCTTGGAAGCGAAGAACTCCTGCTCAGAAGCGCTAAAGTTGAAGCCTGTGTTGCAATCTGAGCAAGTTAGAGTCTTGTCCGCATAGCTCATGGATGACCTCCTTTTTATACTTATGACCTGAAAAGAGTCTGATCATCCATGGCCTGGGGAATGCCTGTGTAATAGAACAGGTCGGGGAATAACAAACTTTGAACAGGTTATTGTGTAAATTATAGCAGCGAATTATGATTTGTCAAGCTCGGTAGCGCTCCCTTAAGACTCGTTTGTGGATGCGTCACTAAGGGAGATAGCCGAATGCGGCAACTGCCGACCACTGTCTCTCATGCTATGATAAGCCGTTCAAGTCGTCTAACTCATAGAGAGTGACCGCTGCTGCTACCAGCCCTGCGGTCTCGGCGCGCAGTATGCGTCGCCCCAAGCTCACGGGCACTATGCCGCAGCTTCTGGCAAGCTCCACCTCGCTGGAGGAAAACCCGCCCTCTGGACCGATAAAGATGCTGACCTCGGGCGCGTTCTTGGTTTCAGGACAGCTTCTTAATACCTCTCCAATCCCTTTTGTCTTCTCTCCCTCCCAGGGCAGCAGAGAAAGCCCTCTTGCTGACTTGCACGCCTCTTCGAACTTCATGACGTTGTGCAGGACGGGCAGCTTGCCCCGTCTGGATTGCTCCGCAGCCTCGCGGATAATATCTTGCCAGCGGCTGCTCCGTTTGCTGCCCGGCGCTCGAGCCACACAGCGCTCAGTAATTATGGGCACGAAGCCGGACACGCCAACCTCTGTGCATTTCTGGAGCACGACCTCGAAGTTGCTTGCTTTTAGCAACGCCTGATACAAAGTTACCCTTGTCTCAGGCTCCTCAGCAGCTAGGGCTTTGTTAATCACTATACCTTCGACATGGCTACTATCTATCTTGCGGAGCTCGACCTCATATTCCCAGCCGCTGTTGTCCAGAGCGATGATAAGGTCGCCCGCTTTCTGGCGAAGCACGTGGCGCAGTTGGTGCACCAGCTCGCTGGTAATAACAACCGCGTCTGGGGTGAAGCTATCTTCAGGCAGGAAGAAACGGTGCATACTCGGTTAGAATTAAAGACCTGTTGGTTTTCAGCTCATGGTGCAAAAGGTGGTCTTCAGCTCCTGTTGCAATATTCTACTGCGATATTTATACTAGCGCAAGAATTTTGCAGTGCAATGTTGTAGCGACATCACCTTATTTGGAGGAAGTCGTCGTGCCTAAGAAGATACCTCATGAAATAGAGGGGTTCAATCCCTTTGGCGACTTAATGGGTATCAGCTTTGTAAAGGCTGATGGCGGATACAGCCAGTGCCTGCTGAAAGTTGATGAAAAGCTGATGAATCCCCAAAAAGCGCTGCACGGTGGGGTAGCCTATTCGTTGGCGGATACTGGCATGGGCGGCGCTCTTTACTCCATAATGGAACCGGATGAGCTTTGCGCGAGCATAGAGATTAACATGGTCTACTTTCGGGCGGTCACATCGGGCATGCTCACCTGTGATACCAGAGTTGTCCATAGAAGCAAGAGAATCGTAACATTGGAATCAGAGGTATATAATGATGGGAGAATAGTCGCCAAAGCTACAGGAACCTTCTCCATATTCAAGGAGAAGGGTGCATAAAGGTATAGGATGAGAGAAAATGGAAGATAGAAGCAAACTTGCCGCTCCGTGTGGGTTGTATTGCGGGGTATGCGGTGTCTACATTGCGCACAAGGGTAACGACACCAAGTTCAAAGAGAGACTAAAGGATGTCTACTTGGTGGATGCAAGTGATATTAGGTGTGAGGGCTGCCTATCCGATGTTAAATTCAAATATTGTTTGGAGTGTCCCATTAGGTCTTGCGCCCGTGGGAAAGGCATAGAGGGTTGTCATCAATGCAGCGACTTCCCTTGCCAGTTCATCGATAATTTTCCCCTTCCGGTTGGGAAGAAGGTGATATTGCGGGCGATACCAACCTGGAGGCAGCTTGGAACCGAGAGATGGATGGGTGAGGAAGAGAAACGATACCACTGCCCCCATTGTGGCTACAAGCTCTTCAGAGGAGCAAAAAGGTGCAGGAATTGTAAACAACAGGTTGAAGTTGACTGAACCTTGTAGGCAACTGGCAATTCTGCCGTCTTACGCCCCACCTCCGAAGCTATCCTTAATCTTATCAAAGAAGCTCTTTTCATCTTTGGGCAGCGAGGCTTTGCCCAGCGTTTTCGCCAGGTCCTTGAAAAGCTTCTTCTGATTTTCATCCAGGGCTTGCGGGGTAACCACATAGAGCCTTACCAACTGGTCGCCCCTGCCCGGTCTGCGGAGATAGGGGATGCCTTTTTCCTTGAGGCGGTACACCTTGCCTGTCTGGCTGCCTGCGGGTATCTTCAGTTTCATATCGCCGTCCAGCGTGGGCACATCCACCTCATCGCCCAGGGCAGCCTGAGCGAAGTTTAGGGGCAGTTCATACAGGATGTCATTTTCGTGCCGCTGGAACAGCTTGTGCTTCTTCACCGAGAGTTTAACATAGAGATTGCCAGGAGAGCCTCGATGAATTCCGGCATTGCCCTCGCCGCTCAATCTAATCTGAGTGCCCTCATCTACGCCTGCTGGTATCTTGATGGCGATTTTGCGGGTGAGGCGTTCTTTGCCCTGTCCGCTGCAAAGGGTGCAGGGATTTGTGATAATCCTGCCCTCGCCCTGACAACGGCTGCAGGCAGTTACATTGATGAATTGTCCAAAGATGCTGCGCTGGGTTCGCCGCACCTCTCCGGTGCCGTTGCATGCAGTACATTTGGTGGGCTGGCTCCCAGACTCGCACTTGGTGCCGTGGCAGGCAGAACACGTCTCCGTGCGCACTATCTCCAGTTCCTTCTCGCAGCCGAAAGCAGCCTCCTCAAAGGTGATGGAGAGATTGTAGCTTAAGTCCGAGCCCTGCTGTGGTCCGGTGCGCCGTGTGGCACCGGTAACGCCGCCGAAAAAGGTGTCGAAGATGTCGCCCAGCCCTCCGAAGTCGAATCCCTCGAAGCCGCGCCCGAAGCCCTGGTTTGCAGTATGACCGAAGCGGTCGTAGGCAGCGCGCTTCTGGGGGTCGCTGAGCACCTCGTATGCCTCGTTGAGCTCCTTGAACTTCTCCTCTGCCCCGTGGTCATTGTTGCGGTCAGGGTGGTACTGAAATGCCAGCTTGCGGAACGCCTTCTTGA
>CAYHAX010000043.1:0-8660 GCA_964354695.1 uncultured Dehalococcoidia bacterium | reverse complement strand
TCGCAGTCCTGGTATACGTAATAGAGCGGGTTTCTGATAGCTTTCATTACTGAAGTTGGGGGAAGGATGCCCATCATAAAGTACATTTGAAACTGAAGGCGTCCCATTTCAATCTGGCCTGCCAGCAGCGAAGCATCAACTCTCTGTCCTATCCCAAATCGCTCACGCGCGAGGAGCGCCAGCAGTACTCCGTAGGCTGTTAACAAGCCACCGACCTCGTCGGCAAAACCGGCTCCAACGAAAGTCGGCACATCGTCTTCAGACTGGGTAATGCTCAACAAACCGCCCCTTGCTTGCGCAGAGAAGTCAGCCCCCATTCTATCGGCATCCGGTCCCTTTGGCCCATAGCTGGAGCTGAGGGCATAGATAAGCTTGGGGTTGTATTTTTTCAGGGTGTTATAGTCCACCTTCAATCTCTTGGTCACACTTTCGCGGAAGTTGGTTACGAAGATATCGGATTTCTTCACCAGCTCATAAAGGACCTCTTTGCCCTTCTTCGTTGCCAGGTTCAGCACAATACCCTTTTTGCCTCGATTCTGGTTTTGATAATAGAAGTTCAGAGGCAAATCTGCGCCGTACATCTTGAGCATACCCCGGCCGGGCTCGCCCTGCGGTGGCTCTATCTTAATAACCTCAGCGCCCATGTCTGCCATCAGTGAGGTAGCGATGGGTCCCGCCTGCCAGGCTGTCCAGTCCAGTACCCGGATACCTTGAAGTGGCTTCTTAGGCATCTGTATCTCCTTCACTATGTAGATGATTTCTTGTAGGCGTCCATCATCTCCATGAAAGCGTCTATCTGATTCTTGGTATCGGCTTCCGAGTAGCTTTCGACGTCAACAATGTCGCTTTCCATGAACATTACAGGCATTCGAGGGTAGTAATCGCGTATTACGTTTCTGGTGAAAATCTGCCCCATGGTGGCAGCCCTGCAGGAGCGCGTGACATGCATAACCACGCCTTCTATGCTGAAGTCCCTTATGCGCTCCAGGTGCGCCTGGGCGAGTGGGGGGACGTCTCCAGCCTCTTTGCCTCGGCGCTGCAAGGCGCTGTTTCGTTCGTAGGCGCGCAGTGCGATGAGTTCCACCGGGTCTGTGATGTTGGGTGGCATTTCGAAAGGTTCGGGTATCATGTATGCTGTCTCAGCGGCGAAGACTGCCCCGAAGGTCTGGAAGTAATCGAGTATGTACATGCTGTGCCAGGGAGGCAAACCAACGCCCCAGAGCAGACGGTACTTCTCTACATCTATGACACCAATTTTGTTATCCACCCTTTGCTTCAGTTCCTCGTAGAGCCCCTTGTAGAAGTCCAGCGTCATGGAATCGGTGAGCAGCATGTGATGAGGCACGAATATTACAAAATGGTCCTGGGTCGACATCGGGCAGGGGATGGCTCTCCTCAAATCGTAAGCCTTGCGCCACCACAGCCTTGTCTCCTCCACCTGTTTTACAATCGCTGTCAGACGGTCGTAGTCCATCTTCTTGCCGGTGTGTTTCTCCAAAAAGGCGATTAGTCCTCGGAGTTCCTCAGCCATATAGCGGACATAGTACTCCTTGATAGCATCGAAATCGGCGTCGGAGGGAGGCATGAGCACTTCCATGTTGTAGATAGGGGTGTTCTTATAGCGTCCCAGTGCCTGATACCATTTCCACCGCGGATCGCAGCCCATGCTGCACCCGAGTAGCACATCCGGTTCCGGCATACCCCCGTCGGGGGCATCCGGCGGCATGGCCCCCAGTTCGTGTCGCCAGGCATCGAAGCCTATACCTACCTGAGCGTAGCCACAGAGGACATCGGAATACCCCTCAGCCTGTGCCTTCTTCATGTATTGCTCGGCCTCTCTTTTAACAGCGCAGAGGCCGGCGTAGTTCTCGGTATAGACCTGAACGACGTCCAGAGCCTCCAGGATTTCCTCATAGTTGCACATGACCATGCAGTAAGCCACCTTGCGGTTCTCTTCCTTGGCTTGCTGCGCCTTTTTATACATGCGTTTAACTATGTGGCGTATTTTACCTGCCGACTCCGTTGATTTGGCAGAACTGGTTTTCTGTTTGGTCTCTTCTGCCATTGGTTTACTCCCTTCGTGACTCGATCGTTTCCAGGAAGGCTTCCACTCTGGTCTTCCACTGCCCTACCGGAGACGTGATGTAGGTATCTTCCAGATAAAGCACGGGTAACCCCAAGCTCTGGATGTAGTCTTTCATCTCGGGGGCGTCCAGTTGGTAGGTGTCGCAGAAGCGGATTGTATAAAGCATCACCCCCTGCACGTTCCACTCGCGGATGAAGTCGCCCAAATAGCTGAAGCGCTGTGGTGCTTTGCCGGGACGGTAGGTGCGGGGGCAGGTGATTCCTAAATAGCGTTCGGCAAGCCCTGCGAGTGCTCCTCTTGAGGGGTCAACGTCTTGCCAGAAGGAGCGGCTGCCGGTGCACAGGTCGTCCATAACTACATTGGCTCCTGATTCCTCCATCAGCCTAATCAGGTCATCGTCATCGACCTCGCTGCCCGAGACAAGCAGACGTGGCTTTCTCTCGGCGTCTGGTTTGCGTTCGCGCACCTCAGTGATGACGTCCCAGAGCAGTTCGTTGAATTCCTGAACGGGGATGGTCATGCCCGCCACCAGCACCTGCATAACCTCGGTGCCGGAGATGAGAGGCGGGTCTGATTTCCTCAACTTGTAAAGCTCTCTGAGCAGAACGCGGCTGCGGTTGTGAAGCTGGATAGCCTCAAGAATGTCTGTCTCGGAGGCGTGGCGATTCACGAAGAGTTCCAGGCTTTCCTTCAGGTTAGTTATCTCTTTCTGAAAGAATTCATAGGAAGCGGGGTGTGTCATATGAGGGACGTATAGCGAGTAGCTGTAGGGCGGTTTGAGATAGTATTTCCAGATATCGTAAACGCGGTGCATGGCATCGCAGGTGTGGGGGATGACCACGCCTGCGAGGAAATCGTATTCCCCGCTCAATGCCAGGTCGAAACAACTGCGCACGTAGGGACAGACTATGGTCTCCAGGTATTGCCCCGCCTGCTCGATGGGTCTCCCTACCTTGCCCTGGATGCGGTAGGGCACGATGTCCAGTGCCGTGAAGATTTCTACAGGTGTGTAAGAACAGAAATAGCCTATGACTCTTTTGCCTTTTCTCGACAGGTCCTCGGCTCTTGACCTCCTCCGTTCGTATAGCTCCTGGGCTGTGGTCAGCCCTCTTTGAGCTATCTTTGCCACAAATCACCTCGTCTCTTCTAGATGGCTTCCCCCGATTAGTTCCCAAATGCCCCGAATCTACCGTTTGCCATGATGCCAACCCCAAGTTACCATCATTGTTCAAGCTTTGTCAACCGCTATGGGTAGAACAACTTTCGGGCTTCCTTGCGCAGTTCGGCGCGGTGGTCGGGATGCGCGATGGCGATAAGCTCCTCGGCTCTCTCGCGGTGACTTTTCCCTGCCAGGCTGGCGATGCCGTACTCCGTTACCACGTAGTCGGCGAACTGGCGAGGTATCGTAACCAGCGAGCCCTCGGGCATCTGAGGCACAACGGTGGAGCTGCCTCCGAAGGCGAGGGAGCGCATCACGCTTATGGCGCGCCCGCCCTTAGCCATGAAAGCGCCTAGATGGAAGTCTAGCTGTCCTCCGGGACCGTTTATCATCCTGGGACCGAACTGTGTCTCGCAGGTTATCTGTCCGGTGAGGTCGACCTGAAGCACGCTGTTGATGGCAACCATATTCTCGTTCTGGGCAATGACAGTGGGGTTGTGGACATGTTCGACATCGTGCATCTCGACCAATGGGTTGTCGCTCATCCACTGGTATCCTTCCCACCCCGCACCATCCAACGCTGTGAAAATGGCTTTCCCCGGGTGCAGCGTCTTTTTCTTGCCGTTGAATACCCCCGCTTTTATCAGTTCGTGTTGTCCCCAAGCTGACATCTCGGAGTGAATCCCCAGGTCCTCGAAATCGTCGAAAAGCTTTACTCTGGGCAACCACGTGCTCGGTCTGCCTGCGCCTATCTCAATGGTATCGCCGTTATTTATCAGCTCCTTAACATATCCAGCTATGGTTCTGGCTTCGGGATAGGGTTCCTCCAGCCCGATGAGTCCGATGAAGAAGTCGGGCGATAATATATTCAGCATCGGGGCTACCATACTGACCGCGCGCCCGATATATTCCTGTTCATGTTTGTTGCCCAGGATAAGGGCGTCAATCCACGCTTGCTGTTTTGTTTCGTCGGTGACTGTTTTCTTAACCAGGACTTTAATTTCCTTGTCTGTAACACGAGCGGTTGGAGCTTCCACGAAGTAATCTATATCTGAGGCATGGATGAAATTATCGCCCCGGTAGGGATAGACCATGTTCGCGTCCACCTCGGCGATGACTATACCTGCTCTTTTGGCAAGGCTCTTTTTGTTCCACAAATGGGGTCCGAAGCTACAGAACCCGTGTTTATCCGGCGGGGAGACA
This sequence comes from uncultured Dehalococcoidia bacterium, assembly GCA_964354695.1. Classification (GTDB taxonomy): domain Bacteria; phylum Chloroflexota; class Dehalococcoidia; order SZUA-161; family SZUA-161; genus CAYHAX01. The sequence continues at coordinate 4,212 of CAYHAX010000043.1, read as the reverse complement.
TTGGTTATGAGGACATCGATTTTCATTCTCCCCGGTCTCCTGACTTCGTCATAGAGCTTTGACCTGAGCGACATGAGGCATGGGATGAAGGAGCATACCTTGGCGTCGTGAGAGGGGCGTCCTACCGGTCCCAGGAAGTTGATAGCACCAACGAAGAAATTCTCTTCGCAGCCCGGTTGGAGCCAGCAGGGGTCGAGCCAGGGGGCATTGATTTCAAGATACACGTTTTTAAGCTCGTCCTTGCGTGCTCCAAGTGCTAAAGGAACAGCGGTGGGGTGTGCAAAGGGTAAAACCACCCTGTCGCCGGATTTTACCGCTTTGGCGGCCTCCTCCGCTGAAACTGTCCTCCTCTTATAGTGCTCTTTCCAGTCCTTTCGGTTCACTTTGCGCTCGGTGGCGTCCGATAGCCTCATCGCTGGTCCCCCCCTGTCTAAGCAAAAGCTAGAAAGTAATCCGAACACGAAGAAGGGTATAAGGATTAGCTTGTTCCACTGGCAAAATGATGCGCACCTGGTAATACCCTGTTGCGGGTCTGTATTTCTTAGGTCACCAATTCAATCCACTCCTGTCGGGGTGGAGAAAAGTGCGGTGTAGACTAAAAACATTTGTATGGAGAAATCGTACCTAGTTACAGGGTTTTTGTCAAGCAGAAAAAGAGGCGTTTTCAGTTCGCGTGCGAGCTTTGGGGTTGACGCTGACTCGGTGAAGGACTAAAATTTACGCTATCGGCTTAATTGGAATTATCGGCGCAAAAGGGAGGACTTATGAGCGATTTGGAGATGAAGCAGAAGCTTTCCGAGCTTGACGAGCTGCGGGGCAGGTTGAGGCAGGGGGGTGGTCCCGCTGAGGTCGAAAAGCAGCATAAGAAGGGGAAGCTCACAGCGCGGGAGAGGATTGAGAAGCTTCTGGACCCCGGCACCTTTCAGGAGTTGGACCTTTTCGGCACGCCTATGGCTACCGCCTTTGATATTGACAAGACGGAGGCCCCGGCTGACGGCGTTGCCGTGGGGTACGGTCAGGTAAACGGCCGACCAATCTACGTCTGGGCGCAGGATGCCACTGTCTTCGGAGGCTCATTGGCTAATATTCATGCCCGGAAGATATCAGGGGCCATGGAGAAGGCTATCCATGCCCGTATCCCCATTGTGGGCATCATTGACTCCGAGGGCGTCAGAATAGAGGACGCTATTCAGTATTATCGCTTCTATTCCACCGAGGCTTTCGTCTACTTCCAGACATTGGCATCAGGGGTGATTCCCCAGATTTCGCTGATAATGGGGCCATGTGTAGGCGAGATGGCCATCTCTGCCTCCATGGCGGACTTCGTGTTCATGGTGAGGAAGACCAGCTACATGCACGTGGCAGCGCCCCCACAGGGCAAGACATCCGAGGAGGTAGGTGACCCCTCGGGGCACTTCCGTAAGACAGGGTGCTGCGATTTTCTGGCCAAGGACGAAGATGAGTGTCTGCAAAGCTGCCGTAAATTGCTGAGCTATCTGCCCTCCAATAACAAAGAGAAACCGCCTTTGGTGGACACCGGCGACGACCCCAATCGCAGGGAGGAGGAACTTCTAAGCATTGCTCCCCTTGATACAAATAAGCCGTACAGTATGACAAAGCTTATCTCTCTGATAGTAGATAAGGGCGAGTTCCTGGAGTTGAAACGGCAGTGGGCTAACAACCTGATTACAGGCTTCGGGCGGATGGCCGGGCAGACGGTGGGTTTCATAGCTAATAATCCCCAGTCTATGGGAGGCGCGCTGACCCTCGATGCTGCCGACAAAATGGCGCGGTTCGCCAGGTTCTGCGATGCTTTCAATATACCTCTGGTCTGGCTGGCGGATACGCCTGCTTTCTTGCCTGCCATTGATGAGGAGACCAGAGGGCTCATCAGGCATGGATGCAAGCTGGTATTCTCCAATGTCGAGTGCACCGTGCCTCAGATAACCATTGCCATAAGAAAGCTTTATGGTGGTGGTCAGTTAGCAATGCCGGGCACGACGCTGGGCGGCGACCTCGATGTGGCCTGGCCTTCTGTGGAGCGCGGGTTAATGGGTGCGGAGGGGGCGGTATCTATTATGTACAAGAGGGAACTCGGCGCTATCGAGGATGAAGCCGCCAGAGCAGAGAAACTGGAGCAGCGGACTATTGAGATGAGGCATAAGCTGCGGGCCCTGGAGCGTGAATGGGGACAGGGCTTCATCGACCCCCGGGATACCAGGCCTTTCCTGATACAGACACTCAAGACATTTGCCAACAGGGATGAGGGAAGGCCTTTACGCAAACACGAAAATATCAGATTGTAAATCACAATCAGTGTAATTAATTTCGGAGGTATCAGATGGCAGACGCGAAGGCAAAGCTGCAAAAAGTAGAGGAGCAAAGGAAAAGGTGGTTACTAGGTGGAGATAAGGCTGCGATAGATAAGCAGCATGGCAGGGGCAAGCTGACGGCCTGGGAGAGGATACAAAGGCTTTTCGATCCCGGGACGTTTCATGAGATTGGCCTGTGGACTCAGGCGATGAAGACCGGCTTCGATATAGATGACCGGGAGCTTCCCCGGGATGCTGTGATTGCGGGCTATGGGAAGGTCAACGGACGCACTGTTTACTCCTATGCCCACGACTTCACCGTGCTGGCGGGCACTCAGTCCATGGTTCAGAACAGCAAGGTGGCCCGGGCCATGGAACAGGCGATGGAGGAGGGCATCCCCATGGTGGGGATGATTGACTCGGGCGCTATCAGAATCCACGACCTATTCGGCAGAAACGGGTTCAAGGTGCCTGTACGCGGCAGCCCGGTGGGCGGCGGCGGCGGGTTCATGTATTATCCTCCGCTCATGTCGGGCGTAGTGCCTCACATCAGCCTGATGCTGGGGCCCTGCTACGCAGGCTCGGCCTATTCTCCGATAATGGCTGACTTCGTCATCATGCGCCGGAATATTGCCTTCATGTCCGTAGCCTCGCCGCCTATCCTGAAGGCGGTTACATTCAGGGATGTGACCGAGGAGGAAATAGGCGGGGCGCTGCTGCACTCCACCGTTACCGGCTCCAACGACCTGCTGGTTGAGAGCGATGAGGAGGCTATAGACGCAAGCAAGAGGCTGCTCAGCTTCCTGCCCTCCAACTGGAGGGACAAGCCCCCTGTAGTCAACACGGGCGACGACCCCAACCGTACCGACGAACATATTCTGGATTTAGTGCCTGTGGATGTGAGCCAGCCCTACGACATGCATAAAGTGATTGCGTCCATTGTGGACAAGGGCGACTTCTTCGAACTGCAGGCTCTCTATGCTCCCAGCATGATAATCGGCTTTGGCCGCCTGGCCGGACATTCGGTGGGTATTGTAGCCAACAACCCCGCAGTTGGGGACGGCTGTCTCGATGTTTACACCGGCGACAAACAGGCGCGGTTCATCAGGTTCTGCGACTGCTTCAATATACCGATAATCTCCCTCGTGGACAGCCCGGGGTTCCTGCCGAACTTGGAGCAGGAGCAGCACAGGGACGGACTGGAGAGAAACTCCGCTAAGCCCGTGTTCGCCATCTGCGAGGCAACTACGCCCCGAATCACCGTGTATATCAGAAGGTGTTGGGGCGCAACGCGTCTGGTCATGGGCACTGAGCGCATGGGGGTTGATGCAGTATACACTTGGCCCACCGCCGACATCAGAGTTGAGGGATACGAGAAGGCAGCGGACGCGCTTTACAAAGCTGAACTGGCAGCCTCGGAGCATCCCGAAGAGCTGCGGCGTCAGTTCATGCAGCAGGTACATGAAAAGTACGCCACGGCATATCATCTGGCGGGCATTCAGGGTGCCGACGACATCATAGACCCCCGGAAAACACGGCCGATACTGATAAACACGCTGGAGAGGCTATCCCAGAAGCAGGAACACTGGGAGAAACTGGGGCCGGGTCCCGTGAGGCCCTGGCGCAAGCACTCCCTGATACCGCTATAAGCGAACTGAGTCCAGCGGATTTTCTGTGGGGGCGTCCCTTCTTATAGAAGGACGCCCCCTACAGGTTTTTTCGGGCATAGTACAACCAGAGTTCGGGGTTTACCTTTTTCCAATATTTAATTGTTTTTCAGGGTTTCAGCTCAGCTTCAGCGGAACGTATTTTCAGACCTTATGGCAAAAAACGCCCCTATGTCCGGGCTGCAGAACCACGTTATTTACGTGTGAAGTGCCCCGACAGCCTGACTGAGCCC
>CAYHAX010000042.1:0-2036 GCA_964354695.1 uncultured Dehalococcoidia bacterium | reverse complement strand
CGCCAGTAGCGGAAGGACTCATCGTCGTCGAGGAAGATGGTAATCCACAGCTTATCCCTGGGTATCTTGAGCCAGTCCAGCACAAACTCCCATGCCCAGGCGATGGCATCCTTTTTGAAGTAATCGCCGATGCTGAAATTGCCCAGCATCTCGAAGAAGGTCAGGTGCTTGAAATTGCCCACCGAGCCTATGTCTGTGGTGCGGAAGCACTTCTGGCACGATGCCAGGCGTGGCGAGGGAGGCACTGACTCCCCGGTGAAATAGGGCTTGAATTGCACCATGCCGGCACTGGTCAGGAGCAGCGTGGGGTCACCGTGAGGCACGAGCGAGGAGCCAGAGATAACGCTGTGCCCTTTTTGCTCAAAAAAAAGAAGGAAGCTCTTTCTAAGTTCATCACCGGTCATGTTATCTCCCGAAAGTTTGTCTTCACTCTTGGGGATTTTAGAATAAGTCTAACTATATGTCAATTTGAAAGTGAACAGCGTTCAGCCCTCAGCTATCGGCAATCAACTTAAGAAATACTGACTGCTGAATGCTGATAGCTGCAAGCCCATACTTTTGGTTGACAACCCAAGCACGATGTGCTAGTTTCTGAACATGATTTTGCCTTATAAACTGAGGTATGCCGGCGACCAGCTTGCTAAGTTATGTCAAGAATCGCTCGCTGAAAGACGCCTTATCCTGGCAAGCAACAGGGGTCCTATTGCGTATCACCTGACTCAAAACGGCGAGTTGCAACTGAACCGGGGTACCGGAGGAGTGGTAACCGCTCTCACGGGCATCAGTAAGTATGTAGACCTCACCTGGATAGCCTGCACCATGGGAGAAGGCGACCGCCTCGCTGCTGCAGAGCATAAAGGACGCTTCCAGGTGCCGCTGCCCGGACAAAGGCTTCATCTCCGTTTCATCAGCCCCCCCCGAAATGCCTATCACAAATATTACAACCTTGTCTGCAATCCACTGCTGTGGTTCCTGCAACACTACATGTGGAACACACCATACACACCCAACATAGATGCCAGAATCTACGACGCCTGGGAAAACGGATATGTTGCCATCAATCGCGCCTTCGCTGACGAAATCATCTCCGAAGCCGCCAACGACCGGGTGCCTCCCTTCGTGATGATTCATGACTACCAGCTTTACCTGGTTGGGGGCTTGGTTCGCCGTAGAATGCCCAACGCTATTCTGCAACACTTCATACATATACCCTGGCCCTCTTCCAACTACTGGCAGCTTCTCCCCGCCCCCATGCGCAGGGATATTCTGGAGAGCCTCTGCGCTGTTGACATAGTTGGCTTGCAGACCAGTCGAGACGCACACAACTTCCTGCACTGCTGCGAGACATTCCTCGTCGATGCAGAGGTCGACTACAAAAAATACACAATACTCTATGAAGGTCACAAGACCAAGGTAGCCTCATATCCGGTATCCGTTGATGTAGCTGCATTGCGCAGGATAGCCCGCTCGCCTCGCGTTCAAGACTATGAGGAAAAGCTGCGACCTCACCTCGGGGAACAAACCATAGTGAGGGTTGACCGTGCCGAGCCCAGCAAGAACATTGCGCGCGGCTTGAAAGCATTCGATATGCTGCTGGGGCGCTATCCACACTTAGTGAACAAGATAAAGCTTATCTGCTTTGTGGTTCCTTCCCGCTCCGGGATAAAACAGTTCCAGCGATACAGTCAGGAGATATTCGAGGTTGTAGCAGCTATAAACGCCAAATATGGAAACAACGAATGGCAGCCGATTAAGCTATTCTTTGAGAATAACTACGCTCAATCTATAGCAGGCATGCGCCTCTGCGATGTGCTCCTGGTGAACCCGGTGATAGATGGCATGAACCTCGTGGCTAAGGAAGGTCCCATCGTAAACGCGAATAACGGCGTACTTATCCTGTCGGAATCCGCAGGTGCCTACGAGCAACTGAAGGACAATGTTCTCCGTGTAACCCCGTCAGACCTCGAAGGCACAACCAGGGCGCTGTACGAAGCGTTGACCATGGACCCCAACGAAAGAAGGAGAAGAGCCGAGGC
>CAYHAX010000041.1:0-3758 GCA_964354695.1 uncultured Dehalococcoidia bacterium | reverse complement strand
ATCGCCCGCCTTCTCAGGGAGTGTAAACCCTTTGCCATTGTCCCTGATAGTCATTCTAACCTTCTTATCATCGAACTCAACTACCACCTCAGCATTATTTGCCCGAGAATGCCGCCGAACATTGCTCAGCGCCTCCTGAGCTATGCGGAACATCACCAGCTCCACTTCACCAGGCAGCCTGCGTTCGGTACCCGATTTCGTAACCCTCACATCTATCCCCGAGAGCTTCTCCATAGACGAAGCCAGCCACTCCAGAGCAGCCACAAGTCCCAGCCTATCCAGCGTCGCAGGACGCAAATCATGGCTCAACTGCCTCACGCCTTCCATTATGCTGTTGGTCTGCTGCCTCAGGTTTTCCAGGCACGCTTTGTCCTCCTTGGACATACTCTTGCTGCTGTTGGCGAGGTCATCCAGTTGACGGGCTAAAACTACCAGATACTGAATAGTATCATCGTGAAGCTCCCTGGCTATGCGCTCCCTTTCCTCTTCCTGGGCTCTGGTAATCTGCTGCAGATAGAAGCGCAGATTCTCTCTCATCCGCTGCTCTTCGGTCACATCCCTGGCGATATGCTGGAAAGCCACCGGCTTTCCAGCCTCTATTACCAGGTTGGTGGTCATCATCAGGATTGCTTCTGTGCCATCCTTTCTAACTATGCGCAGCTCATAAGGTTGTGCAACAGGTTCATTGTTTAATAGCTTGCGCCCCAACTCTCTGGCCTGATTTAATCCTTCACCCAACAGAAAAAACCTTACGTTCGACGCGCTCATTTGGAAAAGCTCTTCTAAAGTATATCCAATGAGTTTTAGGCTAGCCTTGTTGGCAGCTAAAATATTGCCCTCTAGGTCATGAACCCAGATAGCATCGTTGGCGCTCTCGAATAGTTCCCTGAACCTTTCCTCAGACACCCGCAACTGTCTGGTTATCTCTCGCTCGTGTTCATAGAGACGCGCATTCTCCACAGCTACGCCAATCTGATTGCCGATAGCTGTGAGCAATTCCACCTCCTCGCGGCTGAACTGGCGAGGGCTGCGCATAGCAGCGCAAAGGGTACCCACCACCCTTCCCTTAGATTTCAGAGGAACAATGAGCTGCGATTTTATACCTTCTTTCATCACTGCGATCTTTGTAGTACCAGTGTCTTGAGAGACATCCTCCACAAACAAGGGCTCTCCCGTCTGCGCCACCCTGCCATTGAAACCCTCGCCCAGCTTAATCCCGCTTATACTTCGGATGAACCGTTCCGACACCCCCTCGTAAGCAGCTACAGAGAGCTCCCCGACCTTTTCATCTAAAAGGAAGACCAGGGCAGCATCAACTTTCATCACACTCACAACGCTTTCAAGGCTGCTGGTCAAAACGTCGTTTAATTCCAGAGACTTGGATACTACCCCTGAGATTTCGTTAAGAACAGAAAGCTCTATGCGTCGCTCCCTCTCCTTCCTCAGTGCCCCAAAAGTGAATGCCACCACATTGCCGATAACGAAAACAGCAATTGTTTCAAAGAGGGCATCCGTACGGTATTCGGAGATGACTAAGGTGCGAGGAAGCATTATGGCAACGGAGATAAGCGAAACGAGAAACGAGCCTCGCTGCCCAAACAAAAAACCCGCCCAGATTATAGGAGCCAGATAGAGGATTCTCTCAAATGCGTGGCGGTCAAGACCGATATCTTCCCATAGCCTCGTGATAAACGAGGGGTGCTCGAAGGCGGTGCCATAGTGAGGAACCGTGATGAGCGCTAGCGTGACTAGTAGAAGCCAAAAACCGGGCTTGCGAATAACTCTTATCAACTGTCTTATTGATACTCGCTGTACCACCTATACACCGTAGGCACCCCGAAGTGGCAATCCTCAGGACACATCATCAAGAGTGACCCAACCTTCTTTCAGGCCACGCACCACGGCCTCTGTCCTTGAGCCGACCTGGAGCTTATTGAAGATATGCCCCAGATGTCCTTGAACCGTGCGTATGCTGAGGCAGAGCTTCTCTGCGATATCCTGATTGCTCAAACCCTTGGCAGCCAGTTTCAATACCTCCATCTCGCGTTCGCTGAGCATCCCCACAGGTTCCTTCCCTTCAGCAGGCTTGCCAGCAGCAGAGACAAAACGGTTCAAAACCTTGCGGGCAATCGAGGGGTGCAACACAGACTCTCCGGAGTATACCGCCCGCACAGCGTCAACCAGTTCGCGACTGCGAATGGTCTTCAGAAGATATCCGGCAGCGCCAGCCTCGAGCAAACTGAAGATGAACTGGTCATCGTCATAAGCGCTGAGTATCAGCACATTTATAGAGGGGCAAGTCGCTTTAATCCTCCGTGTAGCCTCAATACCATCCATCTTAGGCATAGAAACATCGACTATAGCTACATCCGGCTTCAAGCTGGTAGCCAGTTCCACCGCCTCTTCCCCATCGACAGCCTCACCGACTACCTCGAGGTCAGGCTCCTGCTCCAGTACCCTTCGAGTCCCCTCTCGCACCAGCGCATGATCATCAGCAATCAGAATCCTAATCTTATTGCTCAAATCATTCCCCCTACCTCTTGCTATTTGACATTATATCACACCACTTCCACGTTTAGTGCAAGCTAAAAAACCGATTTCCCCGGGCAAAACGTGTTCGCCCCAGTCTTCTCTCCCGGGGTAAGCATAAATACCCGTTACCTACCGATTCTATACGAGCTTTCGGCAAGGATAAACAGGCATTACGGCGGAAGTCGTTTTTGACAGTAAAGTGATAAGGTGATAGTGGAGAATAAAACTGTGAGCTGGAAAGGAGGAGTGAACGATGCAGTGGGAATTCATAGTGGCGCTGGTGATAGCAATACCCATCATCATCTTCCCGGTGGCATTCGTGTGGTACCTCAATGCTGGTGGACTCGTCTCAGCCATCCGGAGTGCACGAGCGAAAAAGGCTGCCCATGAGGAGAAAGCACAAGTGGTGTCAGCGAGGAAGACAGCCCGGTAAACAACTAGCAGATGATAAGATGTAGATTTATTCACAAAGAGAGATGACAGCTCTGATAAGCATAATTACTTGTCCTTTTTCACTCCTTATAGGCATAAATACCTGTTTCCATCCTGTAGGAACAGGCACTACTACGGAAGTCAGCTTCGCCTGCAGGATGATAACCTGAATATGAAGGTGATAAGGAGGGAAGAGCAATGGAGACAAAAGTTAGACGACTGTTGGAAGAGGCACTGGGCAAGGAACAGGAACTCGCCCCTGAAGGCGGTGCTGATTTCTGGGCAGGCAAGACAGTCTGCTGGCAGATGTGTCACTGCCCGCCCTCTATAAAGGACGAGTGCCCGGCTACCAAACACACATTCCACCCCTGCTGGGAGATAGAAGGCACCTATTGCAAGCTTCAGATGAATGGTACCGTCGCCACCGGCACGGATACCAGCATCTGCGATGTGTGCAGGGTGCATAAGAAGTATGGGGATAACAAGCCTATCCAGGTAAAGCTTCTGGGCAAGGGTATTGACGTAGCTATAAATTCCCGCAAGGGCCAGAAGACATACAGTACTTGTGAAGCCCTGGAACTTGCACAATAAATATTAAGGAGTGAGGGAGATGGAGTGGTACTTTATACTGGCCATAGTGCTGGGAGTTCCTATTATCCTCTTCCCCATAGCTTTGGTGTGGTATCTTAACGTCAGCGGCCTGTATCAGGTTCTCCGCGACGCGCGTCAGCGCCAGCGGAGGAGAGCAGGGGGGGGCGCTGAAGCTAAAAAACCTGTTGCCGCAGAGCAAGGAG
>CAYHAX010000040.1:0-2769 GCA_964354695.1 uncultured Dehalococcoidia bacterium | reverse complement strand
TTATTGCTCTACGCTGGCTAACCTTTATTAGTTGGCGGGTACGATGAATGTAAAGGTGCGGGTCACATCGACTATGCCGTAGTTGTAACCGTTACCGGCTAGTGTGTCGCTGACGACTCTCACCGTCAGGGTCACGCTAGCGTCTTTCTTCTGAGGACGGGTCACGATAGCCTGCCCGTCTACGACCTTAAAGACGCTCTCATCGCTGCTGCTGTACGTGATCCCTAAGCCGGTTGGCAGGGAGACGCTTTCCGTTACCGTGTCGTCGATCAGCGCGTCCACGGTGTCAAACGTATTGGCATTGTCCACCGTCTCGGCAACCCACTCATAGGCCTCCGGTATGTCGTAGTCACCCCCGTGGCGCTGCAGCCACGCGAGTTCGAAGTTCACATTGCGGACGTCGAAGGCGTTCAGTACGGCATAGTACATGGCAACTTCCACCGCGAAGGATGTGTCACGGTCTCTCATCCCGTGACGGTAGTACCAGTACGGTGCGCTGGCGCCGTTGGTGTCGCTGACCAGGTACGGCATTGGGTCGATCATATCCATCTGCTTCACGATCGCCTCGCCGGCGTCGGTATGGATGAAACCTCGCCATGGCAATCCAACGTCCTCGGAACCGATGCCGTCACCGGGGACGGCGTTGTGGTTCCAGGCCCACTCTGAGAAGGCGCTGTATTCCTGTATTGGGGTGCCGGCGAGGTTGGACTCGTTCATAGCGCCTTGAAGTACTGTCTTGTAGTTATCGAACGCCGGGGGAGTCTTCAGGGCCTGGTTCCTGACTATAAAGTACAGGTACCTGTCGAGATCCAGGGTCGCGTTGCCGTTCGCGTCTATCGAGTACCAACTGTTATCCTTGTATGTAAGGGCGTTGATGTCGGCCGCCATCTGTGTTGGGCCGACCTCGCCATACGCTTCCTCGATTTCCTTCTCGACAATGGCTGTGATAGCCTCGTCCAGATGGGGAGTGCTCAGCCGTTTTCCGTTCTCATCTCTCAGTCCGAGTTTATTGAAATAGGGGACATAATCATTCTTCAGCCATTCGGAGGCAGCCATCTGATCTGCGGAGTATGTGCCGAGTTCCGCCCTGGTGGCGTTGTACAACCACTCATAGGCTGCGTCGGCGTTATTCAGGTCGGTGATCGGGCAGTAGAGCACCGTCCCGAACAGGTCGTCATTTAGGCTGGAGGCATAGGTACCGCTGGCTGCGTCATAGGTGACGCCTGCGGCCCCGATCTCATACAGGTAGGGGTAGTAGTCTGGGCTGTTGCCGCTGGCTGCAACGGCTACACCCAGTCCACCGCCGCCACTGGTTCCGGTGATGATGATGCGGTCTGTGGTGCCGGGCATGGCTGCGTCATTGTAGCGCAAGTAGCGGATGGCGGCTTTGATGTCCACAATCTGAATGGGGGCGTGGCCGATATAGGAATGCAGATTAAACAAGAGTCCGATTTGGAAGGGCACGATAGTTCCAACGAGGTAGAAAGGTATCAAAAACGATGCGCATGTTTGCTTTGAAGCCATCTGCCACTTTGCGTCCGGTTTGATAGACATGCTCAATGATTTCAACAACGACCTGCAAGCCTTTGCTGGTATGGGTCTTTTCCATCAGCTTTTTGACCAAAGCAATGCTGGAAAAGATCACCCCTTGACAGGCGCGGGTCACGTGCGGAAACAAACGGTGCTCAATCGGGTTGTACTTGGAACAGTAGGGTGGGTAATGAGCAATGCGGATTTCGACCCCAAGCTCATCGACCAGTTTTTGGAGGTCTTCTTTGAAGATATAGTGGTGGGTGTGATTACTGCCACCGCCATCACACAATCCCAAGATTGCTGTCGCATGGGGATAAGCCGCCCGCCCGTGTTGAACCCACCAAGAGCGGATACAATCGCAGGCGAACTGGCTGGTGTCCTTGCTAGTGCCTAAATGCAGATAGCCGATATTGCGCTGCAAGTCGTAAATCCCATGCGGAATGATGATCCCTTGGGCATCACTGTTGAAGTCGTGGTCGTAGGTATGCAGTTCTTGCAAGGTATATAAATGACCGTTGCGGTAGAAGTTGCCGATATACTCTTTTTTCTGGGTGTCGAAGCTGATGATCGGGTTGCCAGCCGCCTGAAATTCAGCTTTGAGTTCAGCAATCTTGGCAAATTGCTCATCCCGATGCGCAACAGACTTCAGCGTTTGCTTCTTTTGCGCCTTGCGCCGCCGATAATTGTGCTTCCGGAGCAGCTTGCGCACCACCGTCTTACTGACCCGCACATGATGTTGCTTCTCCAACAACTCGGCAATTTCATGGGGGGTCAAGTCCGTCCAGATCACCTGATCATCCATCGGATCGCCAGCGGTATGCTCTTTAAGAACCTCCAGAAATTGAGCATCGATGTCAGGATGCTCTTCGTCATATCGTGGGCGTCCCCCGCCCGCTTTTCGCTGAGAGGCTTCGTACTCGGGTTGTTCCGGCATTTCTTCCAGTTCAACCAGTCCTCTGCTGACCGTCTTTTCACTGCATCCCAGCAACCCAGCTATGTAACTCTGTCCGCCATGCCCCAGTTTCAGAGCCTCAATCGCCGCGTAACGACGCCGATCTTTTTCGGAGAGCGTGACGTAATACTTCTTCATCGCTTGTACAATTTCTGGGCTGTAAGGCTGCATCATTTCACTCCACTAAGGGTAGTTAGCTCTGAGCGATCATCAGAAGCTTAACCCTTTGGACCATATTATGCAAGGATAAATAGACACCGGACAGTTGTTTAATTCTCATTCCT
>CAYHAX010000039.1:0-2874 GCA_964354695.1 uncultured Dehalococcoidia bacterium | reverse complement strand
TGTGCTCTCCTTACGTTGCTTTAGTTTACCACAAGGAGACAGGGTGAAACAAATTTGGGCACTGTTTAAAAATGTTCTGAAGAGGGATTGTTCTAAAGGCATATCTAACTTATAATCTGGCTTTAGTACTCGGAGGTTCTTAAGTTGGAACATATCCCGGAAGAGCCAGTCCTATATATGGTGGCGGGATTAATTGCCGTAGCTGTAGTGGTGCTGGTTCTTCCTTTCACGGTTAAGAAGATAGAGCAGAACCTGGAGCCGTTCTTTCTGGTTATGGGGGTGATTGCCGTTTCCGTCTCCGGGCTCTGGAGTTGGGAACTGGGGAAGGACGCGCTGAAGGCTCCTGTGATGATTGGGTCGCTGCCAATAGGCATTTTCCAGGTCGTGCTTATATTCGGCCTGCTTCTATATTTTTTCGACAAGCCTTTTCGTAATGCCACTCTTTCACTTCGCGCCAAACTCGGTCCCAAAATCTTCATCTTTCTCTTCATAGCAGTGCTGGGCCTTATCTCAAGCGTCATCTCAGTCATCGTTACGGCTTGCATACTAGCTGAAGTCGTAGCAGCGCTCCCCTTTTCGAAAAGCGACAAGATAAAGATGACGGTCGTTGCCTGCTTTGCTGTGGGTTTGGGAGCCGGGTTAACCCCGGTGGGCGAACCTTTAGCCACTATTCTGGTGCATAAGCTGGCAGGTCCGCCTTATAATGCAGATTTCTTTTTCCTGGTGAGACATTTTGGAGTCTATGTAATTCCGGGCGTCATAGCGATAGCCGCTTTCGGTGCGCTGTATATCGGGCGGAGAGTCTCTCTACAAGCGGAGGCTGCCGACCTTGAATACTCCGAAACCCTGAAAGGGTCTTTAATGAGGGCTGTCAAGGTTTTTATTTTCATCGCTGCACTCATATTATTGGGCGAAGGACTGAAGCCGCTGATAGTGTGGTACTTGGATAAGATTTCCCCCGAGGGGCTTTACTGGATTAACACGATTTCAGCGGTTCTGGACAACGCTACTCTGACGGCAGTAGAGATAGGGCCAAGTATGGTTCTATCTCAGATTATCAGTGCTGTTATGGGGTTGCTTATCGCCGGTGGGATGCTCATCCCGGGCAACATTCCTAACATAGTGGCGGCGGGAAGGCTGAAGATAAACATGAAGGAATGGGCGAAGATAGGTGTCCCCATGGGGGCGGTAATCATGGTTGTCTACTTCGTTGTTCTGATATTTACTCAGTTTTAGGTATCGGTGTGCACTCCGGATTACCCTTCGGGGTCCTTCAAGAATACCCTTGCTTCTTCCGCAGTTTCAAAACCACCGAGCAGACCACCGCAAGGAGATGGCTGCTGTGGCTTAGGTACTATTCCCGTCAAGATAAGGGTACTTACCTTATGTTTACTCCTCCCCTCATTTTTCGATTAGGATAGGAGCTCTGCCCTTTACTGGGGGCTGCAGAAATGGGGTGTTTTTACGAAACAAACCCATTTCCCGTGTGCTGAATTGGGTTTCGGGTACTACTGTTTGAGGCCTGGTTCCGATACGGTGATCAGAAGTAAGAAATTTACAAGTTCGAACCGGCAGAGCGTGCGTTGCACATTTGCTTGTTTCGTTCAAGGAGAGAGCGATGACAGATAATGTTGAATTGGAGCCGGGAGCGCAAACGTAGCCTTTTCAGAGTACATTTTAGTTTACTTATCCCCCGAATTTTTCTGTTTTGTTGTCGGTCCCCCTTATAATACAAGGAGGGGATGGGGCTGTTTTCCCCATCCCCTCAAATATAAATAGCCGGCTTGTAACCGGCTATGTTACCTCCCCAGAACTATGTTGTCGATGAGCCTGGGCTTGCCGATTTTGACTGCCAGCGAAACGACTGCCCTACGGTCTATGCTGTCGAGTTCCTCCAGAGTCTCGGCATCCGCAATGCTTACGTAGTCTATCCTGGATGCCCTGGGCTCGCTCTGGATGAGGGCGGTCATCTTCTTGCGGATAACATCGGCGTTTCTCTCGCCTTTGCCCCAGAGCTTCTGCGCTAAAGACAATGACTTATAAATGACTGTGGCTGCTTTTCTTTCCTGCGGGCTGAGATAGACGTTGCGGCTGCTCATAGCCAGACCGTCGGGCTCCCTGACTGTGGGCACTACGACTACCTCCAGGTTCATGTGGAGGTCAGCGACCATCTTCTGGATTACCACAACCTGCTGGGCGTCCTTCTGACCGAAGTAGGCTCTGGTGGGTTCAACTATGTTGAACAGTTTGGCGACCACGGTGGCTACACCGCGGAAGTGTCCGGGACGGATAGCGCCTTCCAGTCTCTCGGTTACCTTTTCCAAATCCACCCAGGTGCAGTATTTGGGCGGGTACATATCCTCTGCGCCGGGCATGAAGACGATGTTCACCCCTTCCTTCTTGAGCAGGGCGAGGTCTCGCTCGGTGTCCCGCGGGTAGGCGGCGTAATCTTCCTTGGGACCAAACTGTGCGGGATTGACGAAGATGCTGACGATTACGTTGCGGTTCTCAGCGCGTGCCCTGCATGCCAGTTCCAAGTGTCCTTCGTGGAGATAGCCCATCGTGGGCACGAAGCCCACTGAGCCTCTGAGCTTGCGCCGTGCCTTCTTCATCTCCACAATACTATGCAGAACTCTCATAGTGGCTTCAACATTTCTTGGGTGACTGCTTTAGCCCGGCGAGACCGCTCTCGTCCATGGCATAGCTTTGTTTTTCTGTGGGGAAGGTTCCTGCTTTGACTTCGGCTATGTAATCTGTGGTCGCTTTTTTGATAATATCGCACAATTTGGCATACTGCTTGGCGTGTTTGGGTACGAAATCTGTGTAGAGACCCAGGAGGTCGCTAATTACCTGCACCTGCCCATCGCAGTACTT
>CAYHAX010000038.1:0-3793 GCA_964354695.1 uncultured Dehalococcoidia bacterium | reverse complement strand
AGTGAGGGCTGTCTTGCCCTTCAAGCCACCCATCATATCCTGATGGTGGACGAAACCGACCTGATTGAAGGAGCCATCGGCGTTCTGCTGGTCTATAATCCACTCCTCAGCATCGTCAAGCACGCTTTCATCTATGTAGATGATGTCCGTGGCTTGAGCGAAGCACTTCAGCACGAAGGCGGTGAGGAACAGGCTGCCCTCCTCATCGCTATCGCCGAATGCGGAGAAGCTGCCGTCGCTGCGCTGATAGGTAAGCTCCCTCTGATAGCCTGTAATCATCAGCTTTTCAGCCTTCGCCATTATCTCGGGCTTGAGCTGTCCGGTCTCCTTGAGGTATCTGGTGATGAAAACGTCGGGTGCGAACAGTATCATGTTCTGCTCACCGCAACCGAAGGGCATCTGGATGAGCGCATCCAGACCCTCGATGGTCTGCGCCAGGTAGCTGGCGGTGACCGCTATGTAAGCCCTGCCCGAGCCATCGACAATGATACTTGGAACAGAAGTGTCCACAGTTTTGGAGGTTCCGGCGGAGAGCGCCAGGTTCTCTATAACCTCCCTGGCGACTCCCTCGGGCGCTACGATGAGCGTCTTGATCACGGCGTCGGCAGCCTCTTTGCTGCGGGCGGTTATCTTCATCTCGCTCACGCCAAGCTTCTCGGGTCTAATCTTGAACTCCACGCCGCCGACATCGTTGGACGCTATCTCAACTGTCTTCTGTGATTCATCGAGCAACTCGAACCAGTCTGCATTTTCGATTTGAACCACAACGCTCTGCGTTTTGTCCAGATAGTTGTATATTGCCACGCTGACGGGGAACTCCTCGCCCCTTATCGCCGAGTACGGCAAATCCACAGTAAGGAAGAAGGGCTGGAATGCCCTGAGCTGGTCTTCAGCCACGCCCAAGCCGTTTTGCTTGGACAGGGCGACAGCGCGCAGCATCCAGGTAGTTATAGTATCGGGCACTGTTACCTTCACCGATGCCTTGCCCTGGGTGTTGGTGATTATCTCCTGCCAGAGCCAGGTCTCGGGGAAGAACTGCCTCACCCTCTCCACCTCAGCAAGCTGCTCGCCAGCCTGACTCGGACCTGGAACAGGCGGAACAGGCACCAGCACGCCGTCTGCCATCTCCATCATGCCGCCGCCGAAGAACTTCACTATGCCGCCCCACATGTCAGAACGCCACTCAGGCTTGTACTCCTTGCCTTCGGGCACCTTGTTATTGCTCAGAACCACAACGCCAGCCTCATCGAATATCTCCTTAGCGCCTTTGACCTCAATGCCCTCCCACATCGACACCTCATGCAGCTCCACCTGAGGCTTCATATACAGCTTCTCCAGCTCGTCGAACACCTGCTGCAGGTTAAGCCTGTTGCCGGCAAGGATGAACACCGATTTGTCCACTATGGAAAGGCCTACCTTGGACTTACCTTCGGCATCTATATTTATCTGCACCTCATCGCCGGGCTTCGCCTCATCGTCGCTGAACTCCACCTTCACATTGTGCGGATAATCAGCCTCAACCCTGAAGGGCAGGTAGTCTGCTGCCACCTCGCTGTTGGGCAATATCTGATAGATCAGCAGCTTGGCGGAGGGAGCCATGAGGGGGATGGTATCGAACGCTATTACATCGTTCTGGGTGAAATCTGTGAACACCACCCTGTCGCGGGCAACTACCTCATAGTAGAAATTGGCAGCCTCTTTTGTGGAGTGAACCTTGAACCTTATCTGCGCTCCAACCTGAGGGATGCCCTCGCTTATCTGCTCCAGATGGATGAAGTTGCCTGAGGGAGAGTAGCCCGCCTCCACTGTCTTGGAAGCCTGGGCTGGCTCTCGGGAGGATATCGGCGTGAGCTCAAATGCCTCTATAACCATCGCCACGCTGTCTCCAGGTGGCGCTATTTCGATGAGAGCCTTGCCGTTCTCTGTGCTGACGGCTTTTTTGTCTTTGTCTATCTCCTGAAACTTCTTGTCGAGATAGGTCACTGTCACATCGACCTTGGCGTCCACAGCCTCGTTGTCGGGCGTCTCAGTGATGAAAAGTATATTGAACGGCAGAGACGGCTTGAACACCGAGCTTTCGGGTATTATCTGGATAGTGAGCGGGGTGCTGGATACGGTGAGCATCTCGCTGGTGCTCTCCTCGTAGCCAGTGGCGGTCTCCCTAACAGTGACATCGAGTATTACATTGCCCTTGCCGCCCGCCCCCGGCACGCCGGCGACATACTTCGCTGCGGGTATCTCGAACTCTGTGCTGCCATCTATAGCCTTGGTGAAGGTGGCGTACTCCTTCCACTCGCCGACGTACTTCGTCGCCTTTATCACCAGCTCGCCCTTTACAGGCTTGCCGAAGCTGTATTCCGCTGCTACGCTGCCCTCTATAGGCTCGTTAACAAGGAACCACTCTTTGGGAAGCTCCACCTTGATTTCGTACTTGGGCAGCACGTATTCCTCTACCCTCACATCGGTCAGGATCTTGCCCTTCTCCGTTGTGGCGTTTATCTTCCACACGCCCATGTTGGGCTCTGAGGAGATGGGCAACTCCAGGTTAGCCATGCCGTATTCATCTGTGGTAACCTCGCTACGGAATATCTTTACCCCCTTGGCGTCCAGAACCTCAACGATAACGCCTTCGCTGGTGGGCTTGAGCTCGGGATTGAGGGTGAACGCCCTCATCATGATAGTCTGTCCGGGCTTGTAGATAGGCTTGTCGGTCTCCAGGAAGACCAGATAGCTTCTCTCTATTTTCACTTGCGCCTTGTCCTCGAAGGTGGGGCCTTTCACCATCAGCTCATAGACGCCCTCGTCAACAGCGGGTACCTGGAACTCTATCGTGCCTTTACCTTCGATGGTCTCTGCGAATTGCACGATTTCGTCGCCGTCCTTGAGCAGAGCCACCTGGACCCTGCCCGAGGTCAGCCCGTTCTTGTCGAAAAGGGTGAATGAGACGGCTTCCCTGGCGCCCGCGTGCAGCACCTTCGGCACCACTGCCACATAACTTTCGACATCGCCACCGCCGGTATCCTCGAACACAGAGGCGATGGGAGCCAGCACAGCCAGTGCCAGAATGAGAATGAATCCTATACCTACGAACTTAGAACTCATGGCCTCCTCCTCTGCAAAAAGCGATGGGGGCAAGGGGCTTCTAACCCCTTGTCTAAATGAGAGATAAAACGTTTCTATAACTAAAGACGAAGTTTGGGGCAGGAAAGTTCCCGCAGGACTATTGGGAGTAGGGGCACGGCATGCCGTGCCCCTCTGGATTTCGTATTTGTTTAGAGTTTAGGGTTTGGGACTTGGAATCTAGGATTTCTTCTCTTGCTGCGCCAGCTCTTTTTGATAGGCTTTCCAGCCGGGGCACCAGCCTGTGTGCCATTTCCATATCTTGCTGATTATGGACTTAGGATTTTTCTCGGCACGTTTACGCATTCCGCATTCAGCACAACGCGATTTCATGGCTGCACCTCTTTTCCCTGAGTCGGTCGCATCTTAGCAACAGACATGGCGGTTGTCAAACGCCTGGCTCCCTCTTTACATAGCCTATAAAGGCTTGGAATGATATAGTATTAGTATAAAGAGGCGGCTCTAGGAGGAGAAAATGCCCGAGGCAAAGGTTAACGGAATCAATCTGTACTATAAAGTCTGTGGGCAGGGTGAGCCTCTGGTGATGATAATGGGATTTGCTGGAAGCCACGCCGGATGGATTTTTCAAAAACGTGCCTTTCGGAAGCATTTCCAGGTGATCACCTTCGATAATAGGGGTGTGGGAAAAACAGACAAACCAGGCGGACCTTAC
>CAYHAX010000037.1:0-3671 GCA_964354695.1 uncultured Dehalococcoidia bacterium | reverse complement strand
CTTGGTTTTCGTGTTGCACCTATGGTAGGGATGGGCCCAGTGCGAATTAACCATAGACTAGAACCTGTATTTGGCTTGTTACCGTCCACTGCTATTATGTATTTGGGCCATGCTTTCAAGTGACTTCATGAAAAATGTCATAAATTTGTTAACTTTCTAACTGCAATTTTATAACTTTGTGAGGCTATTAGGTTTATACTTCAAATAATGCTCTAAAAAAATACAAAGGAGGAGGTCATGGCTCTAAAAAAAATCAAACCAGAGGACATACGTCGTTGGAAACCAGTCAGAACGATAGAAAATGCGGAACGCGAGTTTGTAGGGGACCTGGACCGCTTTCTGGGAGGCAACTTCCCGAGTTTGAGATTTATTTGGAACCGGATTCCCGGCGAGGATCAACCCTGGGTACCTATGGCGGAAGCCTATGAAACTGATGACAAGTTTGTAGTACGCGTGGAGTTGCCCGGAGTAGACCCAGATGATGTGGATATTTCAGTAGCTGCGGACACCCTTATTGTGAAAGGAGAGCGTAAGCCGGCTGAAGGTGTTACTGCGGAACAATACCACCAGTGCGAAAGATGTTATGGCAAATTCTACCGTCGGATTGGCCTGCCTTCAGATGTGGACGTCAACAAAATCGAAGCCTCCTACGAAAACGGAATCCTGGAAGTAAATATTGTCAAATCTAAAGCGGCGAAGTCGACTAAAATCAAAATAAAGAAAACGTAAACACTGCATAAATCCATAGAACAATACTGTATTTATCAGACAGAGGCCAATAACTCTTATTGTTGGCAGAACTACGTATGCAGATAGGTAGCTGGCCCGCATCGATTGTTTACATTGCGAATCTGTCCAATACAATCTAGAATATGCTCATGCCTAAACTGACGTCGTTGGGCTCGACTTTCCGTCGATTTAAGCGCTCCAGGCAAATAGTAGGCGTACTGGTTAAGTATGGCTTTGGCCAACTTCTAGACCAGATAAGAGCATGGGAGCATATAAACATTGAATGCCGGATTTTTCATCGCTGCGATCAAAAGGTAACACATCTCGAGTTCGGTGAGAGAATTCGCCTTGCAATCCAAGAACTGGGCCCTACCTTTATAAAAATGGGGCAAATCCTGAGCACACGACCTGATATGGTCCCTCCCAATATCATCAAAGAACTGGAGAAGCTGCAAGACCAGATTCCGCCTTTCCCTTCCCCGATTGCCAGGAAAATCGTCCAGACGGAACTGAATTGTCCCATCGAAGAGGTGTTTGCCTGGTTTGACGAAGAACCGATAGCTGCGGCGTCTCTGGCACAGGTTCACCGTGCCAGGTTGAAGAGCGGGCAGGAAGTAGTAGCTAAGATACGCAGGCCGAACATCGTCGAAACCATTGAGGCTGACATCTCAATCATGCGTTCGCTTGCCGGCGTAGTGGAACGTCGTGTGCCTGAAGCCCGCTTTCTCAACCCTGTGGCGCTTATCGACGAGTTACACACAGATGTCAAAAAGGAGCTAAATTTTAGAAACGAAGCTAACAACCTCCTTAGATTTGCACGTAACTTCGCTGGTGATCCTCAGCTTAAAGTCCCACATGTCTATGAGGAACTGTGCACACCCAGACTGCTGGTATTGGAATACATAGAAGGTATAAACATATCCAAGAGAGACCGGCTGGCTTCCGAGGGCTACGACCTTGAATTAATAGCCCGGCGCTTGGTAGACATATTGTTCAAATCAGCTTTAGAACACGGATTCTTTCATGCTGACCCTCATCCTGGAAATGTATTTGTTTTACCAAATAATGTTATCTGTCTATTGGATTTCGGTATGATGGGAACACTGTCCACAGTTGAGAAAACTAATGTGGCTAAAATAGCATTGGGAATTGCTACCCGCGATGAAAAGATGACAGCAAGGGCGCTTCTCGATTTAACGAATACGCCAGGTTCAGTCCGCGAACAACAATTCCAGGTGGACGTATCCAGGTATATTCAGGATTTTGGGTATGTACCACTCAAGGGGTTACGTTTGGGGGATATGATGCAGGATGAGCTTCGTATCCTTTCAACCCATCGTCTGCATTTCCCCACCAATCTGGTATGGATAATTAAGGCGATAGCTACTGTTGAGAACGTCACGAGTCGTCTGAATCCGGGGATGAACATGGTTGAATATATCAAACCGTATGCTGAGGGGATGCTCAGGCGCCAGTTCAGCCCTCTGCGAGAAGCTCGCGAGTTCGGTTCCGCTGCGATTGAGTTCTTAGACCTGTTAAAAGACCTTCCCTACGACATAAGAAACGTTCTGCGGAAATTGAGAGAAGGCAATATAAAGATGGAAGTCGAGCAGATTGGACTGGATAAGGTCAGGAAGACTCTCGACCAGGCGTCTAACCGACTCGCTGTGGCGCTTGTGACCGCTGCATTGCTGGTGGGCTCATCACTGATTGTACTGTCCCACTTGCCTCCATTGGTTTCGGACATATCAATCATCGGTTTATCAGGATTCGGCATCGCTGATATTCTGGCATTATCTCTGTTGTTTTCGGCTTTGCGCCCCTCCGGCCGCTAACATATTTATTTCAGCATGATAGTGTTGGATTAGAGACATTCCCGGTGGCATATTCTTTTTTGATACTGTAAACCGTACCTGGTTGGCACGAATATTGGTAGTAACACTTTTAGAAGACATTATAAGAATCATGCCGCGGGGGGTGCATGACCCCAACAAGTTTATTCGTCCGAGAGAGCTGAAGGAAGAACTGAGTGCCCTTGGTTTTCGTGTTGCACCTATGGTAGGGATGGGCCCAGTGCGAATTAACCATAGACTAGAACCTGTATTTGGCTTGTTACCGTCCACTGCTATTATGTATTTGGGCCATGCTTTCAAGTGACTTTGGAGG
This sequence comes from uncultured Dehalococcoidia bacterium, assembly GCA_964354695.1. GTDB lineage: Bacteria > Chloroflexota > Dehalococcoidia > SZUA-161 > SZUA-161 > CAYHAX01. Next base: position 776 of record CAYHAX010000037.1, on the reverse strand, counting down.
GGGATTGCCTACCTCAGCAGGCGGCGCATCATGATTCTGCCCTTCGACAGGCTCAGGGCGAGCGGTAAAAGGTCTATTTTCAAAGCAATGGCTTTTTAAAGGGCGACCCATCGGGTCGCCCCTAAGGGGATACTGGGCACAGTCCGCCTGAGGCGGATGCCCCTACTTCGCTTGAAGGCTGGCTGCATGTTTGCCAGCACGCCGGCCGGAGAATATGCAGTCGGAAATGGAGATGCCGCTGGCAAAGTAGCCATTGCTACAGACTCCCACAGCATTCCGCCCCACAGCATAGAGACCATCTACGGATGAGCCGTCACTGCGCATTATCTGGCCGGTCTTCTCGTTCACAACAAGGCCACCCAAAGTCATCGATGCGGTAGGTATCCCACTCTTGGACTTGAGGGAGCAATCAACGGCATAAAACGGCGGCGTATCCTGAGGCACGAAGCGCTTCTCTATCTTGCCGAAGGGATCGGGTTCGTGCTTACCGGCAATGGCATTGTATTGTGACATGGTCTGCTCCAGAGCCTCCGGAGACACCTTAATCTTGGCTGCCAGCTTCTTGAAGGAGTTAGCCTTCTTGCGGGTAAGGCGCAGCATGGGTATCATGGTTAATTTCTGGAATGCGGCACACTGCTCGCCTATCTTGCTCACTGCTTCCTTGTAGGTCACGCTGTCGAAAATCAAGTAAGCATAGCCGCCACCGGCCACGATATAGTCCCCTTGCTTCGCCCCATACAGGTCTTCGCTGCAAATGCGCTGGGCCTTTTTGTCGA
>CAYHAX010000036.1:0-7042 GCA_964354695.1 uncultured Dehalococcoidia bacterium | reverse complement strand
CTGCTCGTCCAGGCGGTGGAACTGGTTCGCCAGGCAGGCTTGCTCAGTCCCGCAGCCTGGGAGCAAGGCTTAGTTTGCCCGGATGGGCAGATCCATGACGCCGCTTCGCGGCTGCGCTGTATCTCGGTGCACGAGAGCTGTTACCAGCCGTGTACCCCAGACCAGCCGCGGGGCTGCCCAGCCAAAGCCAAAGACCGGCAGGGCTGTGCCTGTGATACCCTGGCCTGTGCCCAGGTTTGCCGGCATGCCACACCCCGCGACCAAGAGGCACGCTTCATCGTCTATACCGGTTCCAACCAGTCCGCGGACAGCCCCAACGCCGCTAAAGCTCCGGACCCAGAGGAACCCGAACATGGCAAGCCGCACTATGGCTACCGCAGCCTGCCCTTGCGCCTGGCGGATCCCAGCCGGCGCTTCAGCCTGACCCTGTTGGATGACCTCCGTCCGGCCAATCTGCATGAAGACCTGCCTGCAGCCGCTCTTTTGCTGCAGCTTCCCCAAAATTACCCAGACCTCCATATCGATGCCGTTGCCGGAGATGCGGCCTACGGCTTCGATCTCTTCCTGCATACCGTGTATGCCGGGCTGGCAGCCCGCCGGGTGGTCGACTGCCGTGCCCACGCTACCGACCGGGACCACCAGCAGTGGGTCACCCGCGGTTACGACAACCGCGGCCGTCCGGTTTGTCCTTTCGGCTACGCCTTCTCCTCCTTCGGCTATGACCGCCAGCGTGCCCGCCAGAAATGGGCCTGTGACAAAGTCTGCCTCAAGGCGCTCCCTCCTCGGGTCGCCTTGCCGCAGGTCAGCTACCCTCCCGCCGAATGCCCGTATCAGGCCGAGGAGCACCGGCATGGACGGGTGATCAATGTTGCCGAAACCTTCCCCGACGGCTCGCTGCGCCTGGTCCGCGATATTCCCGTGGGTTCTTCGACCTGGAAAACCCTCTATCACCGCGCCCGCAATGCTGTGGAAAGCCGCAATGCAACCTTTGAAGCCTGGGGCTTCAAACGCCTTTCCGTCTTTGGTATGCTGCGGGCCAAAGCTGCGATCTTCCTCACCGATGTCCTTGACACCTTGACCACCCTGGCTCGCCTTGTGCGGGAAGCCACTCAGGCTGACCTGACCGCCTGAGTTCCACCGCATTTCTCCCCCATCTTTTTCCCCGGAAGGCTCCCTGGGTTCTACTTACGCGCTTGGATGCCAGTTTTGGCCGGTTTCGCCTGCATTTTTTCTGCACTGAGCAGGCGGTTTCCTCCTGGATACCCCGCCTGATCCAATCCGCCCGGCGTATGATCGCCTACTGCTTCGTTCTTACCCTCCTCCCACACCGAGCTAAGCTGGGTCAACCCCCAATTTCACCCTTTGGGGTAGCTAAACTTCAGCTACTGTTACGAAAATAAACCGGAACAGACTTAGGCGGGAGCCGAGGCCACCACCTGTGACGGCTGTATAGAAACCTGATATCCCAGGTTCTCCAATCTCTTGGTAAGGCGTTTGGCTGTGGCTTCTATATTGCGTTGATCGAAGTAGTTGCCACCCAACTCTTTGTAAGGCTCTTTGCGTTTTATCAGGTGATAAGCAATCACCAGGATCGAATGCTCAACTGCAACAATCGCCTTCTTTGCCCCTCTTCTCCCGGCCAAACGATGGTACTGAGCAGACAGGTAGGTGTTCTTCGTTCTGGCAGCAGCATGCGCAGCCTGATTCAGCACTGTGCGTAAAGCCTGGTTTCCTTTCCGGGTGCGTCCCGAGCGGCGTTTGCCCGCACTTTCGTTGTTACCAGGAGCCACACCGGCCCAGGCAGCCAGATGATCTGCATCTGGAAACCGGCTCATATCCGTACCGATTTCAGCGACGATGATCTCAGCGGCAGCACGTCCAACGCCAGGGATTGTGTCGAGCAGGATTACTTCTTCTTCAAAAGGGCGGCAGTAGCTCTCGATTTCATGGTCAAAACGGGCGATGGTTTCATCAAGGCTGTCAATCTGACACAGTAACTCCGTCAGCACAAAACGATGATGGCATTTGACCCGTCCTGCCAAAGCTTTTGCCAACTCTTCGCGCTTGTCACGCATTCGCCCTTTGGCCAGTTCAGCCATCTCTTCCGGGGTGGCATTACCCGCAATCAGGGCACTCAGCATGGCCCGTCCAGAGACACCCATGATGTCGGTGGCAACACTTGCCAGTTTGATGTTGGCGCTTTCCAATGCCTTCTGCACCCGGTTGACCAACGTCGCCCGTTCCCGCACAAAACTGCTGCGGTAGCGCGTCAACTCCCGCAATTCTCGCTGGCCCAATGGCGGAATAAAGCTGGCCTTCAGCAAACCATATTGCAGCAGTTCAGCGATCCATTGTGCATCGCTCTGGTCGGTCTTACGCCCTGGCACCTTGCTCAGGTGTTGCGCATTGACCACCATCACTTCGAAATTGTTCTCCAGGATGTTGAACACCGGCTTCCAATAGTCCCCAGTGCTTTCCATTGCCACATGGGTCACTCCATGCAGCAGTAGCCAATCCGACAATGCCAGCAAGTCTGCCGTCATCGTCCCCACGCGGCGTGTCTCTTCCAGCCAGCTTCCATCCTCCTGCTTGACGCTGATGGCTGCTACTACCACCTTCTTATGCACATCCAATCCGGCAACTTTCTCGTGTATGATTCTCATGGCGTTCTCCTAAAATATGCATCCCGGTTGGCGTGGATACCCGCACAGTCAGAAACTGTTACCCGTGCTTCCCAGCGAAGGGAGCGACAATTAGAGGTGCCTGCAGGTATCCCGATCCATCTGCTTCACAGGCTCGTGGCACCCAGTACGAAACGATCTCTGTGCCAACCGCTTACTAGCTGTTCTACCACACTTTTTCATCCTTTGGGGTGTTGCCAAAACATGTTATCTGCTTCGAAAACCCGACATCGGGAAGGCGATTTTGACTTCGGTCGGCATCTGTCCCAATTCTTCCCCTCTGTCAACAATGTCCACTTCTGCTACATGATCTTGGATCCAGTAGCGTCGTCCAGCGTCGGGGCGCAGTCCATCCATCAGCCGGAAGAGAATCTCGTAGTCCGGATTGACCTTCACCCACACAATGCGCTTCGTGCCGACATCGCACCCAGCTTCCTGGATCATGACGTGCACCAGATCCCTGCGCTCCTCTTGAGTCGTATTCCCCCAGGTCTTACGCAAGTTTAGCATGGTATGCACTTCCCAGAAATAAACGGTCCGTCAAATATGCTTGCACCCAATAATTGGCTGAATATGGTTGTAGCTACATTGATGCTAATCCAAAAGCGTGATATAATAAAACAAAAGATTGAATAACTGTTCAATTGTTATCAGGAGATACTCTATGAATCCAGCATTCCTCGATGAACACACCGCAGCCCATGTAGCCGAACTATTTCGTTCTTTTAGTGACACCAGCCGTGTTCGCATTATTTATGCCATTCTGGACCAGGAGATGAACACTTCAGGTCTTGCGGAATTGATCAGCTTAACCCCATCAGCGGTTTCCCATCATTTGCGTGGTCTACGCCAAATGAATATCGTTCGGGCGCACCGGGAAGGCAAAGAAGTCTATTACAGTGTCGTCGACCCGCATATTGTCGCGCTATTCCGACAAGGTGTTGGGCATGTGTTGGAGAATCAAGGTCAATCAACAAAAACGAAGAGCAGCTGATCAATACCTAACAAACTACAACGAGGAACAAAATGAACACATCAGTCTTAGCTCAGGATGTCAATATCTATTACAAACAGGTGATGCTCACCGGCGTAATAAATAAGTAGTGGAGCGCCGCATGCAATTGTGATTCCCGGCATAGCTGTGCGGAGAATCCCATAAATCAATGAAATATGGTGGAACCATGAAAAATAAAAATGTTGAGTTTGTAACCGGTTTATCCCTTGGGATCGGATTAGCGGGCTTATTCCTACTCAGGCGGCAACGCAAGATACGAATCGAGGGGTTGGCCTGGCAGAAGCTACGCCGACCTGCCCAGGATGTACTAGCATGCCCTGAGTGTCGTGGCAAGCTTATGTCATTAGAGGATGATGGATACTTCTGCCCCGCCTGTCAAAGACACTATCCGGTTGTTTCCGGCATTTCCCATTTCATCCAGCCGCAAGCGTTGACTGGTCTGAACAAGCGTTTTGCGCAAGTGTATGATTGGGCTTCGTGGGGCTATCGCCTGTTCTCAAAAATTGCCTTCGCTTATATCGGTATGAGCGAAGAGCAGGGTCGGAGAGAAGTCACCGATCGCTTGGAGCCCAAGGGAGGTCGCGTTCTTGAGGTGTCGATCGGCCCGGGAGTCAATCTGCCTTATCTGATAGGCCGCGCCGATGTGGCTGAGATTTTCGGGTTGGATATCTCTCTAGGTCAATTGAAGCGTTGCCGGGAATACGTCGCCCACCGGGGTTGGGGTGTACAGCTTCAGCTCGGAAATGCAGAACAGCTTCCCTACCTTGATAATACCTTCGAGGCTGTCTTCCATATCGGCGGGATCAACTTCTTCAACGACAAGCAAAGAGCCATTGAAGAGATGATTCGGGTGGCAAAGCCAGGTGCGCGCATTCTCATCGCCGATGAATATGAGAAGGGCGCGCAAGGATACGAGAAGCTCTTCCCTGGTTTCGGAAGGCATTTTGAAGGCAAGCGAGAAGCAATCGTGCCGCCGCTTGACCTTATTCCTGAAGCCATGCTTGAGCCGCGCATCTTCGACATATGGAAGGGCTGGTTTTATTGCATCGAGTTTCGCAAGCCACAAACGCTCAAAGTAAGAGGCAGCCGTGCGTAAAAATCGTTCCAGCCTGACCGCGGCGGGTATCGCCCTCGCCCGTGCAATAGAAAGTGAAAAACGCGCTGACGAGCGGATCTACTACGATCCTTACGCCAGGCAATTCGTTCCTGCCTGGATGTATTACATCTTCGGCTTTTTCATCAGGAGCGGCTATGCTGAACTGCGCGGACCCGGAGTGAACGGTTTCCTGCTGGCACGCGAGTTGTATATCGATGATGTGTTGCAGAATTTTCTGGATGAAGGCTTGCAGCAGTTGGTCGTCCTGGGCGCAGGCTACGATTCGCGCGCCTATCGTTTTGATTTGCCTGGGCGGGTGAAAACTTTCGAGGTGGACCACCCAATTACGCAAGCGGATAAGTTGAAGAAAGTGCAACAAGTTTTCGGCAGAATCCCTGCGCATGTCACCTATGTAGTGGTTGATTTTAACACTCAGACCCTATCTGAACGTTTGCTAGCATCGGGCTACGATCCAAACCTGATCAGTTTATTCATTTGGCAGGGCGTCACGATGTACCTGACGCCAGAGGGAGTCGATACCACTCTGGATATCGTTGTGAATCATGCCCCACCTGGCAGCGCCATTGTGTTTGACTACGTTTACCAGGCTGTGCTGGATGGCATCCAAAAGCAATGTGAGATCAGCAACATACGCCGTTATCGCTTCATGACCGGCGAAGGGCTGACCTTTGGAATTCCTGAAGGAACAGTGGAGGTGTTTTTACAGCAGCGCGGCTTTAGATCAGTCAAAGATGTCAATGCAGAGGCCTTGAAAGCTGCCTATTTTACCGGCAAAAACGCCAGCCGCAAGGTAGTGGGAGGTTATGGTATTGCAATAGGAAAGGTTTAGCCGCCAGGTGAGGAGGTCGTATGAAAGCAGATGCTTATCGCGGTCAAGCTGTGATCGTCACTGGAGCCTCGGTCGGGATCGGCAAGGCCCTGGTGCTGCAATTGGCGCGCCAGGACGCCAGGGTGGCTATCGCGGCGCGCCGCGCTGAGCGTCTGGAGCAGATCGCTGCCGACTGCCGCGCCCTGGGGGCCGAGGTACTGGTCGTCCCGACCGATGTGGCCAATGAGGCCCAGTGCAAAGCGCTGGTGGAGAAAACCGTGGCCGCCTTTGGCCGGCTGGACATGCTGATCAACAATGCAGGCACGGGAGCGGAAGGTTTGCTGGAAGAACTGCCCGACCTTACCCTGTTCAAGCACGTGATGGACGTCAACTTCTACGGCACGGTGTACTGCACCTACTATGCCGTGAAACACCTCAAGCAGACACAAGGACGCATCGTTAACATTTCGAGCCTGAGTGGCAGGACCCCTCTCCCCTCCTACGCCTCCTACATCGCCAGCAAGCACGCCGTACAAGGCTTCTCCGATTCGCTGCGCATGGAGTTGGCAAAAGCCGGCGTCAGCGTAACTGTGATTTGCCCTTACTATGTGGCGACCGGTCTCCTCCAGCGGATGGCAGAAAAAAGCAAGCCTCGCGGCCCAGCCGGCCGGGGGATTGATCCCGACAAGGTAATGACCGCCGACCATTGCGCACAGATCGTCCTTAAGTCGGCGGCTCGGCGCAAACGCGAAGTACTGATGGGGCCCAGTTGGCTGATCGTATGGCTAAGACTGATCGCGCCAGGGTTGTCGGACAAGGTCATTATCGAGGTGTTTTTGAAGCCTGCTACCAGACGGGAGCAGAAAGTATGAAGCTAGCAATAGCGTTCAGGGCAGTCAAAGTATTCCTGGCCGGCGTGGCATGTGCGGTCGGGGAAGGTTGAGGCGTAGCGATGCTGGCAGAAACGGTCATTCGCGGGTTGGGCGGGCTGCTGGCGTACGCCATGTTGGCTGTGCTGCTCTACGGCATATGGCGCGGTACGCAGCGCCAGCCGGGGCGCACTACTGGACGCGCGGGCGCCTGGCTGCGCTCTCCGTTGTTTTACCTGATCACATCAACCCTGTATTTTGGCCTGTGCTTCTTGGGCTGGAAACCCCTGCCGCTGCAGGTTTCACCTACCAGCCACGCCTGGGTGCTGGTGGTTGGCTCACTGTTGTACTTTTCGGGCATGCTCCTGGTGCTGTGGGCCAGGTTGGCGTTGGGCAAGTATTATTTTGCCTCTACCGGGCTGGGCGTGCAGTTGTTTGCCGACCATCAGTTGGTTACCGGCGGGCCATTTGCCATCCTGCGCCACCCCATGTACGCCGGGATCATCCTGGCAGCTTTCGGCAGCCTGCTGCTTTACACGACCTGGACAACCC
>CAYHAX010000035.1:0-3552 GCA_964354695.1 uncultured Dehalococcoidia bacterium | reverse complement strand
TGCCTTGAGTCTTTCTTCGAATTCGCCGCGGAATTTACTGCCGGCGACCAGCGCTCCCATGTCCAGAGCCAGGACCCGGCGCCCCTTCAGAGAATTGGGGACGTCGCCAGCTACGATCTTTTGTGCCAGTCCTTCGGCGATAGCTGTCTTGCCCACGCCCACCTCTCCGATGACCACGGGGTTGTTCTTGGTGCGGCGGGTGAGAATCTGCATCACCCTTTTTATCTCCTCATCGCGCCCGATGACGGGGTCAAGCTTGCCTTCCCGGGCGAGCATGGTTAAATCCCGGCTGTACTTCTCCAGAGCCCTGTACTTAGATTCCGCCCTGGGGTCGGTGACGCGCTGTCCGCCACGTATATCCTGAAGCGCCTTGTATATCTTTTCCTGGTCTATGCCGAACTCTTTGAGAATCCTGGGGGCATCGCCGTTCTGCTCGGCGGCGATAGATATAAGAAGATGTTCGGTGCTCACGTACTCGTCCTTGAGCCTGTCAGCCTCGTTGGAGGCTCTCTGGAACATACTGGCGATGCGGGGGGTGGCGAATATCTGCCCGCCCTCATAAGCTGTCTTGGGGCTGTGCTGCAGGGATTGCTCCACCTTTTCTCTCACGCGGTCGATATCAATGTGTAGCTCCTTCAGAATATCAGCGACGACGCTGTCCTCTTTTTGCAGCAGTGCCAGGAGCACATGCTCCATATCCCATTGGTTATGGCGGTACTGCCGAACCAACTCCTGAGAGTTGGCAATGATTTCCCGTGCCTGCTCTGTGAATCTATCCGGTTTCATCATGGTCTATTCTCCCTCTGGCAGACTCTTATCATAGAGATTGCTGAAATAGTCTACATCAACCCCCTTTACCCCCCAGTCTTGGGGGATTTTGGAAGCTGGGGGGCACCCCCAGACCCCCGCCAGAGGGGCGAAGCCCCTCTGGACTCCCCAGTTGCTAAACTTCCGCTTCAGTGAGGCGCTTCACCCTTTCCTCAAGCTCCTGTATCTCCCGCTCCATCTCGACCATGCGCTGTCCCATCCTCATGATTACCTCTACACCAGCGAGATTGACTCCCAGGTCTTCGATAAGGTTCTTCACCCGGCGCAGCAACTCGATGTCCTCCTGTGAGTAGAGGCGTCTGTTACCCTTGGAGCGCGATGGCTCTACAATTCCAGCCCGCTCGTAGTACCGCAAAGTCTGGACGTGTACGCCAAGCATATCGGCAGCCACGCTTATGATATAGCGAGGTTGGGAGTATTCGATTCGCATGGTCTTTTACCTCCATAGTTTAGAGACTGTTTACTAATCATTCTTCAACGCCAAAGGGGCTTTGTCCCTCTGGACTCCCCAGTTACCAAACGCTCTCTTGTATACACTATACTCATTCGACATTACCCCTTGGGACGCAGCCCCTTCAGTTGCTGGAAAAGTTCCTTCTCCTTTTGAGATAGCCTGGTGGGCAGTACTACCTTTACTTTGGCATAGAGGTCTCCTCTGGTATTATTGCCCAGCCTGGGCATGCCCTGCCCTGTCAGGCGGAACACCTTGCCGTTCTGGGTCTCAGGCGGTATCTTGAGCGCCAGCCTCTTCCCTTCCAGCGTGGGCACCTCGGTCTCGCCGCCCAGGATGGTGTCAGCCAGATGGATGGGCACCTCTACATTGAGGTCGTCCTCTGTCCTCTGGAAGCGGCTATCGGGCTCTACCGAGACTATCAGATAGATGTCTCCAGCCTCGCCGCCCATTTGACCCGCTCCGCCCTTGCCTGCTATCCTCACTCTGGAGCCGTCCTTGACTCCGGGCGGTATCTTGACCTCTAGGCGCCTGGGTCTGAGCACAGCCCCGGCCCCACCACAGGTCTGGCAACCCTTGCCTCTGCAGGTGGGGCAGGGTTCCTCACTCTGCATCTCGAGCATGCGGGTTGCCCCCCGGTAGGCTTCCTCCAGCGTTACCTCGACGGGTTGCTCGAAGTCCTGACCGCGCCGGGGTCTGCGCGGAGCTCTGCCGCCGAAGTCGTGCAGGATGGAATCGAAGATAGTGCCGAACCCCTCGGCTCCGCCCATATCGCCGGAGTCGAACTGGGCACCCTTCTTGCCGAAATCCCAGTAGGTCTGCTGTTGTTGCCCTCCTGCCCTGGCAAACTGTTCAGCGTGCTGCCAGTTCTCACCGAACTGGTCGTACTTCTTGCGTTTCTCAGGGTCGGAGAGCACCTCGTAAGCCTGGTTTATCTCCTTGAACCTGGGCTCGGCGGATTTATCGCCGGGGTTGACGTCGGGATGCAATTTGCGAGCCAGCTTGCGATAGGCTTGCTTTATATCCTTTTCGGAGGCGTTTTTGGGCACTCCCAGTACCTGGTAGAAATCCTTAGCTGGCATAGAGTTAATCCTCCTATACTATGGGCACATTATAACTATTGACAATGCTTTTGTCAAGTTTTAGCTAGCTTCATAATGATAATAACCTTATCAATAAACATATGAAGTTTAACATAGAGGTATCTTGGCAGAAAGAGTGGAGGGGACAGAAGACAGTAAGTAGGGTGGGTGGAGTCCTTCACAGGAAGGACTCCACCCACCAGCTACTCTATATTTGGGGTGGTGGGTTGCATTTCATTTCATCCACCATGCAACCATTCTTGCAATACCTGGATATGGGCACAGTGCACTGTGCTCATACGGTGCGGTACGGTTGTGGATGATAATATCCACAGGGAGCAGAGATTCGGGCAGACACATTGGTCTGTCCCCACTTACTCTTCCCTCTGTTCATGGTCAGAATGACATTTTGCCTTGAGGTAGTTGCCCAATTCATTGGGCGATTTAGCCTGATAAATCAGGCAACTACATCCGGGTTACAGGGTAGGGGGCAGAGCCACAAACCTACGCGTTCTGAAACATGTGAGCCGGTGTTATTCGGCGTATTAAGCTGAACTTGACGGCGCAAGCGGAGGCAACATATAATTAGGCAAGGCAGGGTGCGTGTGAGATGAATTCGATCGTTGGGGAGGGGTGGTCTTGCTTGGGTACTATAGCTCTCCAGGCGTTGGGTTGCAAGCTGAATCAGGCGGAGACGGAAGCGCTTGCCCGACAGTTCCTCGAGGCTGGCTATAGGGTTGTTGCCCCTGACCAAGGCGCCGATATCTATCTGCTGAATACTTGCACTGTGACTCATATTGCCGACCGCAAATGCCGCAGCATGCTGAGATCAGCCCATCGACGTAACCCCGATGCCCTGATTGTAGCCACTGGATGCTATGTAGAGCGGGCTGCCGCTGAGTTAAGCAGCATCGAGGGTGTGGGGCTGGTCGCAGGCAACGCAGATAAGGGGCGGTTGGTGGAGATAATCGAGTCCAGATACAATGGACACAGGTGCAGCGCCTTGCAAGGGCATCAAGTATCACCATTTCGCACCCGCGCCATGGTCAAGATTCAGGAGGGGTGCAGCCAGTCCTGTTCGTTTTGTGTGGTACCCCGGGTGCGGGGCGGAGAGCAAAGCCGTCCTCCCGAGGAAATCGTCTCTGAGGTGGAAGCCAGGGTCTCTGAGGGTTATAAAGAGGTTGTCCTGAC
>CAYHAX010000034.1:0-2506 GCA_964354695.1 uncultured Dehalococcoidia bacterium | reverse complement strand
ATCGAACCAGCCGCACCTGCGGGGACGTCCTGTCGTTGTGCCGTACTCATGCGCCCTCTCCCTTATCAGGTTGCCGCATTCATCATGAAGCTCTGTGGGGAAGGGACCGCCACCCACCCTGGTGGTATATGCCTTGTACACAGCTACTACGCTATCTATCCTGCAACCTATACCCAGACCCATGGACAACGATGTCCCACCCAACGTAGCCGAGGTAACGTAGGGATAGGTGCCGAAGTCGAGGTCGAGCATGCTCCCCTGCGCCCCCTCGAGGAGAACCTTCTTCCCTTTGTCCAGCGCCTCCTCCAATATCACCTCAGTCTCTCTTACGAAAGGAGCCATTTGCTCTGCGTACTTGAGATACTTTTGATAAACATCGTCGAGTGAAAGAGGCTCGGCGCTGTATAGCCTGGTCATTATGTTGTTCTTGTATTCCAGCACGAAGCTGAGCCGCTTGCGGAAGGTATCCTTGTCCAGCAGGTCGCAGACACGTATCCCCATGCGGGCAGTTTTATCCACGAAGGCGGGTCCCACTCCTTTGAGCGTGGTGCCAATCGCCCCTTTGCCTCTGGCTTTCTCCTCAAGCCCGTCAAGAAGGATGTGGTAGGGCATAATGAGGTGGGCGCGGTCGCTGATGAAGAGGTTCTTTACGCTGATACCTTTCTTCTGAAGTCCCTCGACCTCACCCAGGAACGCGGCGGGGTCTATGACCACGCCGTTGGCGATGAGACAGATAACCCCGGGGTAGAAGATGCCCGAGGGGATGAGGTGCATCTTGAACTCGCCGAACTTATTGATTACTGTGTGTCCGGCGTTGTTCCCGCCGGAGAAGCGCACCACTACATCCGCCTTCTCAGCGAGCATGTCTATGACCTTGCCTTTGCCTTCGTCTCCCCATTGTCCACCGATTACTGCTACTGCTGGCATTGTTATCTCTCTTTCAACCCCCTTAATCCCCCTCCTTCCTTAAGAAGGATTGGGGGAATTCAAAACTGGGGGACTGCTAGACAACCCCTTTTTACGGTACTTGAATAGCAAGAACCGTTTGTCATCTGTTTATTTGCTTGAAGGCTCGCTCCGGATCGGTTCTTGCCCCCATTCTCAAGTTCTGAGTCATGCCGATAGCGATTTCAAACTCATCGTTCTCGATTCCCTTCAGGGTGGCTGCGGCGACCTCCTCAGGTTTTATGCCTCTGTATTCCTGTCCTCTTTGCCCCCTGGCGCCTTTATCCAGTTCTGTATCTACAATCGGGGGGATGACTTCGTATACTTTTACCCTTGTTCCAGTCAGTTGATGTCTCAAAGACAGATTAAATGAATGAATCGCTGCTTTTGTGGCGCAATAAACAGGCATGCTGGCTATTGGTACAAAAGCTAAACCTGACGAGATATTAATAATAGCCGACCCCTTTTGATTCATAAGATGTGGGATGAACAATGCTGATAGATGAATAGGAGCTTCCAAGTTTACTCCGATTTCATCCTCGCCGCTCTCCAGGTCAGCGATTCCTTTGGTGAAATCAATCTCCCTCTGTGTTCCAGCGTTGTTCACCAGAATGTTCAGGTTTTTGAAACTGGATGTTGCCCAATCAAATAAAGCCTTTCGGTTCCTATCTTTGGATATATCACACACCTTGATATGCAGGTTGGACAACTTCTTTTGAGCTTCGAGCAGCTTGTTTTTCCTGCGGCTGCAGATGATAACCTCATTACCCTTTTTCGAGAAAGCCTCTGCAAGGGCTAACCCGATGCCTGTGGCACCGCCTGTAATCAGAATCGTATTACCGGATACTTTCAAGGTCGCTAATCCTTGCTCAATTTCTTCAGAAACTGTTCTGCCTTCTTCTTCGTGGCGTTGCGTGTATTCTTAGTCTGCCGCTGGGCGAACTCGAAAACCGCCTTCTTATCTTTAAGCTGATTGGAGTACGAACCTATTGCCTCAATGACTTTACCAATAGCGATATTGCGGCACTCGTCTGTATCATAGTCGTAATGTTCGACCTTTAAAAGCTCTTCTGTGATTTGTTTCTGATATTTAGGCTTGGCAACGGCGATTCCAGCCAGAGCCACCGTGGCATTGTTGGCTGTTATCAGCTTGACGGCATTCAAAAAACCGACCAGCCTGCTGATTAGCCCGTCAACCTTCTTCTCTTTGTCCACTCTCGCCAGATTGCCGATGACAATAATAGCCGTCCATTTGAGGACGTTGTTCTCGCCATCCAGCAGCTTTACGAAGGTATCTATATGGGGATAGAGCCGGGCTGGGTTCTCTTTGGCCACGGCTATGAGATTCTTAGCGCAGCAGTATTTTACCTTCGGGTCGTTGGACGATATGTCTGCGAGATCGACTTTCTTAATCTTGTTTTTCATTATTTTCTTTATGGCGGAGAGGGCGGGATTCGAACCCGCGGACCGATTACTCGATCACACGCTCTCCAGGCGTGCCTGATAGACCACTCCAGCACCTCTCCGCGAAAAAAACAGATTTCACATGGCGGAGAGGGTG
>CAYHAX010000033.1:0-2750 GCA_964354695.1 uncultured Dehalococcoidia bacterium | reverse complement strand
CAGCCAAAGTGACGAGCAATGCTCCTTTGACCCTGTAGAAGTAGGCGGCGTAGACTATAGGTATAATGAAGAAAAGGCGGTGCACGTCGTGCACGCTGTAGAAAAACTCCCAGCGCAGAGACGTCCAGCCGGCGAAGTCTACCAGCTCGCCCATGTAGTAAAACAGAGTGCAGATGCCGAAGAGCGAGAGCAGAATGTAAAAAATATAGAAGCTGCGATCTTTCAGTACTCTCAGGGCTGTAGTCCGGCTGAAGACACTCAATTCTGTTTCAGCTCTTGCGTGGGCTGTCGCTGCTTCCAATCCTTGTTTCCTCTGCATGCATGGATTTTAATACATTTTGACGGTGTCTGCCAACTTTCGGTTGCGCGGTTTTTTAAGAATTCAGGGCATCTTTTCCGCATCACCTGGTATTCAGGGTACTTAATAGAAATACCTCCCACTTTATCGGGAGGTATCCTATAGTCTCTTATTGATTTTCAGCTTCTATATCGGTCTTTATTATTCGAATTATGTGCCCCTGCTATTTCCGGTCGGCGTTTGCTACTTGGCTGCTACTGTGACCTTCTCTATACGGGTTGCCCTCTTCTGCCGTCTGCTGCGTGATTCACGAATTACCTGATACAAGCCGCTGACGTTCAGATACCACACGAACGCTATGGGCAAGAGTATCATCGGGATTCCCAGTACCACTCCTAGAATTATCTGCCAAGCCATTTCAGTATCTCCTTTCAGAATTTCTTCTTTGCTTATTTAACCGTTGCATGACCCGCAGCAGCCTTCTTCTCTTTTCTGGCTGCCATTACAGCACCGCCGATGGTCAAGTAGCCTACATAAGCGGCAGGGAAAAGGATTACCGGTATTGCCAGAACCAGCGCTAAGATGATTTCCCACCCCATTTTCGTTTACCCCCTTTGTTTTTTTGGTTTTGGGTCTTTCTCCCTCAGCCATTCTCAGCTTATCACTAGAGTGTCAGTTTTGACTTCCGCCGTAATGCCCGTTTTCGGCTTGCAGAAACACTTGTTCATTTGCTTCGGTCTGAGCACTTGTGCTTGGCTCTAATGGGGGATGGTGTAAGCATATATGCTTAGGCAGGGGGGCGGCATTTTGGCGTGGCCTGAGTCTGTAGAGCGATTAAGGGGCATTTGCTTTCCTATGTGGAACAAATAGTGCAAATGTGGTTATAATAGGCGGCGATGAGGAGGTAGAGTTGCGAATCGTTCGTTTTGTTTTTCACGGAAAAATCAGATACGGAATATTGGAGGACAAAGGCATACGCGGTCTTCGGGGCAGCCCTTATGCCCAATTCAAGGGTGCTGGCAGTTCCTTTAGGTTCGATGGCAGCACTTATAAGCTGAACGAGGTGAGGCTGCTCGCTCCCTGCGTTCCCTCAAAGATAGTGGCTCTGGGGCTGAATTATCGTCTGCACGCTGAGGAGACCAAGATGCAACTGCCTTCGGTTCCGCTTATCTTTCTCAAGCCGTCCACTGCGGTCATAGGTCCTGAGGACAAAATCTTATTGCCCCGCGATTCTAGACGCGTGGACTACGAAGGCGAGCTGGGCGTTGTTATAGGCAGGAAAGCCAAGGATGTGCCGAAGGACAGGGTTGCTGACTACATACTGGGCTATACCTGTGTCAACGATGTTACAGAGCGTCATGTTCAGGAGGAGGACAAGCAGTGGACAAGGGCTAAGGGCTATGATACCTTTGCGCCGATAGGGCCCTGGATCGAGACCGATGTGGAGCCGAACGACCTGAGGTTGGAGACCTATCTCAATGGCGAGCTGCGGCAATCCGCCCGCACCAGTGAGCTTATTTTCGGGGTAGCGGAACTGGTAAGTTTTATTTCGGGAGTGATGGCTCTGCTGCCGGGTGACGTCATCGCTACGGGCACACCATCGGGCATCGGGCGCATGAAGTCAGGGGATGTGGTCGAGGTTAGAATCGAGGGGATAGGCACTCTGAGGAATTCCGTGGTTGCGCAAGCTTAGGTTGGAGCAGGTGCTCCAACCTGCCCGGAGAAGGAGGGAGAAGGTTGGAGGGGAAATCGGGATATATAGTCGTTTTCATAACAACCTCTAGCTATGAAGAGGGCAGGAAGATAGCTGAGGCTCTGGTTGTCCAGAGGAAGGCGGCGTGCGTGAACATAGTGCCCAAGGTGAACTCGATATTCAGATGGAAGGGCAAGATTGAGGATGCTGAGGAGAGCCTTCTGGTGGTTAAGACTAGGGCCAGGCTTTTTCCCGATGTGGTGACTACCGTTAAGGGCATTCACAGCTATGATGTGCCTGAGATAATCGCTTTGCCCATCGTCGAGGGGAGTTCGGACTATCTGGGATGGATAGATGGGGAGACGAGGGTAAGATGAAGAAGATAAAGATTACTGCGGGCAAGCTCGAAATCGAAGCCTGGCTCAATGATACTAAGACCGCTACCAGGGTTTTCGAGAAGCTTCCTATCACTTCGACGGTCAATACCTGGGGTGACGAGATATATTTCACTGTCCCTGTGGATGCAGGTCCTGAGAATGCAAAAGAGCTGGTGGAGCTTGGGGATATCGCTTATTGGCCTCCGGGAAAGGCGATGTGCATCTTCTTTGGGAAGACCCCTGTGAGCAAGGGCGATGAGATCAGACCAGCCAGTGCAGTTAACATAATAGGAAAGGTGGTGGGGGATTGCAGGTTGCTCAAGAGGGTGAAGGACGGCGAGGAGATAACCATACGGAGGTATTAAGTGGAGGCTTTAGAGGC
>CAYHAX010000032.1:0-2646 GCA_964354695.1 uncultured Dehalococcoidia bacterium | reverse complement strand
AGATACCCCGCAGTTTTCAGGAGCTTTACGGGCTGAAGAGGCTCAGGGACACGGAGAAGCCCTGCCTTGATACCAAGGTCAGACAGCAGGCCCGGCGCTTCGCCGAGGAGAGCGTGGCTGCGGTGAAAAGGCTGGTGTTTCCTTATCACAGCTTTTGAGAAAGATCGTAGAGTCCCCCTCCCTTTAATTCCCTCCCTCCAGGGGAGGGAAGATTATAAATCCCTACTTTATAACCCCTGACTTGCGCAGTTCCTCTATCTGGTGCTCGGTGTAGCCCAGGTTTTTAAGAATTTCATCGGTGTGTTGCCCTAGCGTGGGTGAGAAGTTTCTGAACTTGGCTGGGGTGTCGGAGAGCTTTATGGGCATACCGAGTTGTCTTACTTTTCCCTGAGTGGGGTGCTCGAACTCGGGGAACATAAGGCGATGCTGCAACTGAGGGTCTTTAATCACCTCATCCAGCTCCAGCACGGGGCTGACGCAGGTGTCTGCCTCTTTCATAATCTGGAACCACTCGTCCCTTGTCCTAGTGAGGATGGTCTCCCTGATAGCCCCATATACCTCGTGCAGCTTCTCGCCCTTGGCATGATGGAAAGGGATGAGGTCTTCTCTGCCTATGGCGCGGCAGAAGCGCTCCCAGAAGTGAGGCTCTATCAAGCCGGTGGAGATGTACTTGCCGTCCCTGGTCTGCCAGATGTTTATGCTCAGAGAGGGCCAGCCCCTCTTGGGTATGAAGCCGTCTCTGAAGTACCTGAGCAGGCTGACTGTCATGAACGAGAGGACGCTATCGGTCATGGATATATCTACAAGCTGTCCCTTCTCTGTCTTATCCCTCGCCATGAGGGCGCAGAGTATGCCAATCACAGCGTGCAGCGAGCTGCCGATGTCGCCCACAGCAGCCCTGATAATCACAGGGTTGCCTTTATGGTCTCCGGTTAGCCCCACTGCTCCTCCTATGGAGGTGTAGTTGGGGTCATGTCCGGGCAGGTCGCGATACGGTCCGTCCTGTCCGAATCCGGTGAGGCTGCAATAGACAATCCTGGGATTTAGCTTGGAGGAGGTATGATAGTCCACGCCCAGCCTTTTGGCGACGCCGGGGCGGAAGGCTTCCATGACGACGTCGGCGCTGGTTACCAGTTTATGGAAAATCTCTTTGGCTCCTGCCGATTTCAGATTGAGCGCAATGCTCTTTTTATTGCGTGACAGGTAGTCATAGGCAGCGTGTTTCTCCTGGTCTGGAATCATTCCCAGCGAGTACCCCGGGTCTTCGATTTTTATTACCTCTGCGCCCATATCTGCCAGCATCATGGTGCAGAAGGGTCCGGGCACGGTGCGGGACAGGTCTATAACCTTGATTCCTTCCAATGCCAGCGTCATCCGACTCCTACAAACCGAACTGTTGCTATAATACACCGAGGAAGCCTTTTATGCCAGAGTAAGGTGTATGTTTGTGATGCCGTTAATGGTTCGACAGGCTCACCACGAACGGTATCGCTGATAGCTGACTGCTGAATGCTAATATTGACTTTCCTTACCCTCGTGTCTATGCTAAATACACTGTGGCGAGGCGAAGGATAGATACGCTTTTGGTAACGAGAGGGCTGGCGGAGAGCAGGGAGAAGGCAAGGATTATGGTCATGGAAGGCGCTGTCGTAATAAAGAACAGAACGAACGTCAAGCCCAGCACGCTGGTCGATGAGGACGTTGAGATTAGACTGCTGCAGCCTCCTCAGTTCGTGAGCAGGGGCGGGCTCAAGCTGGAGCACGCTCTCGAGCAGTTTGGACTCGATGTAAGCGGCTCGGTGGCGGTCGATGTCGGTGCCTCCACCGGGGGCTTCACAGATTGCCTGCTCAAGCGGGGGGCTAGTAAGGTTTATGCTGTTGACGTTGGCTACGGGCAGCTCGACTACAGGCTGAGGCAGGACCCGCGTGTGGTGGTGCTGGAGCGGGTGAACGCCCGTTACTCTTTAGCTTTGTCTGAGCCTGTTGACCTGGCGACGATGGATGTATCGTTTATCTCGGTGGAGAAGGTGGTGCCTACGGTGGCGTCATTGGTGAAGAGCGGGGGACACTTGATAGTGCTGGTGAAGCCCCAGTTCGAAGCAGGAAAGGAACAGGTGGGCAAGGGCGGGTTGGTGAAAGACCCACTGGTGCATGCTGGCGTTCTGGGACGCTTCGTCTGCTGGGCTATCGACCACGGCTTAAGATTGGGGGGGTTGGTGGCATCGCCCATACTGGGCGCTGAGGGGAATAAGGAGTTTCTAGTATTGTTGAGGAAACCGTAGGATTTAGGATTTATTACGGGAGTTTGAAAATTGTCAAAAGCTCTCAAAAAGAAGGAATGTCAGAATAAGAACAAAAAGATAGGCATCCTGTACCAGCCCAAAACCTCCGCCGCTGTGACGTTGGCTAAGGAGTTGGCTAAGGTTGTGGAGGGCATGGGCGCTCTGGTCTGGCTTTGCTCAGCCTGGGAGGAGGAGAAAGCCTGCGCGCAGGTGGACGGCACCAGGTTCATAGTCTGCCTGGGCGGAGATGGTACTATCCTCAGGGCAGCGCGCATCGCCAGCCCTGCAGGTGTTCCTATCGTTGGTGTGAACCTGGGACGTGTCGGGTTTATGACCGAGATAACCGCTAGTGGCGCCCTGAGCC
>CAYHAX010000031.1:0-1548 GCA_964354695.1 uncultured Dehalococcoidia bacterium | reverse complement strand
CCCCACATGGGCGGCAGCGTGCATCTTCCACAGACCATTCTGGAAGCGATAAGGAAGGCAGCGAAGTAACAGAGATGACAACAGCGGCAACATACAAACCTATTGACCACTATCTCAGAGTAGACAGGATGCCCCATATCTGGTGCGCCGGCTGCGGCATTGGGCTGGCAACAGCGTGCTTTGTCAGGGGCATCGAGAGGGCCAGTCTCGACCTCGACAAAATAGCATTGGTGTCAGGGATAGGCTGCTCGGGCAGGGTCGCAGGTTATGTCAAGGTGGATTCCTTTCACACCACGCATGGTCGCGCCCTCCCCTTCGCCACCGGCTTGAAACTGGGCAATCCCGAGCTTAAGGTAGCGGTCTTCTCCGGCGATGGCGACATCGCAGCTATCGGCGGCAATCATCTGATACACTCCGCACGCCGCAATATAGACATGACCGTCATCTGCATCAATAATTTCAACTACGGCATGACAGGCGGACAACTGGGACCAACTACCCCGCTGGAGGCTTACAGCGCCACCTCGCCATATGGCAACTTCGAATATCCGTTCAATTTGCCCTACCTGGTAGCAGCCAGCGGAGCCACCTACGTTGCCCGCTGGACAGTGCTGCACCTGCGCCAACTGGAGAGGTCTGTAGCGGAGGCACTGCTCAAGCCGGGATTCAGCTTCATTGAGGTGATAAGCCCCTGCCCCACTGTATATGGACGCATGAACAAGCGCCCCCGTGGTCTTGACGAGATGCACTACTACCAGGAGAAAAGCATAGTCAGAAACGGGGCAGACCCCAAGGAAGCGGACATCGTGGCAGACGGACCCATAGTTGTTGGCAAGTTCGTTGACATACAGCGACCCACTTTCTTCGACTTCCGCAACAAGGTGCTGAATAAGGCACGCGAGCAGAAAAAGCTATAGTCTGAAAGATTCGACGTCCAACAGGGACAACAAGCTGGAGGAAAAGCTTGGGCAGAACTGAAATTAGGTTAGCGGGCTTCGGTGGTCAGGGCATCGTGCTCTCAGGGCAGATTATAGGACAGGCTGCCTCTATATATGACAATAAATTCGCCACCTTCACCCAGAGCTACGGTCCTGAGTCCCGCGGCGGCTCCTGCACTGCCGAGGTGGTAACCTCTGAAGAGCCCATAAGCTACCCCTACGTGGCGAGCCCACAGGTGCTCATCATCCTGTCTCAGGAAGCCTATGCCAAATACGGGCGCAATCATACCCCGGGCACTCTGGTTATCATAGATACCGACCTGGTGAATCCTGAACCATCCCACGACCCAGAAGTACTATCCATACCAGCAACACGCCTGGCGCGGGAGATGGGGAAAGTGGTGGTGGCTAATATCATCATGCTGGGATTCCTGGCGGCTGTGAGCGATGTGGTTTCCCCCGAGGCGCTCCGCAAGTCCATCCTAGCCTCTGTCCCTCAGGGAACGGGAGATTTCAATATCAAAGCCTTCGAGCTGGGATATAAATACGGGCTAGAGCACAAACAGCGGAAGTAGGACAGCGATGGCTAGGAAAGTTGCTGTAATCGGTA
>CAYHAX010000030.1:0-4636 GCA_964354695.1 uncultured Dehalococcoidia bacterium | reverse complement strand
GACGTGGTCGAAGCGCTTCAGCACCTCCCCGACATGCCTTTTCAGCTCCACAAAATCGTAGGCTATCCCTATCTGGTTCAGCTTCTTAGCCTCCACGCTGACCACCACCTCGAAACGATGACCATGCAAAGCCTCGCACTTGCCGCCATAGTTCCTCAGAAAATGCGCGGCATCGAAGTGCTGTCTCACTGATACACTGTACATACCACCCTCCTGCAAGCGGGAAATCCTGAATCCTAAACTATAAACCGCTTCTAGGTTTTGCCCTTGACATCTAGCTTCCCCACTTTTTTCACTCCACCCCTGTCCTCTACATCTGCAAGCAGTTCGCTTATTTTCCTCTGGCTCACCGGATGAACCAGCTCAGGTGCTATCTCAGCCAGCGGCACGAGCACGAAGGCACGCTCCGCAATACGAGGGTGCGGCACCGTGGCCTCCTCGGTGTGGATTACCCTATCTCCGTAGAAAAGTATATCTATATCGATAAGACGCGGAGCGTTGCGGAAGCTCAGCTTCCGCAACGCCTTCCTTTCAATGCTCTTAACGAAATGGAGAAGCTCGGTGGGAGCAAGCATCGTAGTCGCCGACAACACAGCGTTAAGGAACTTCGGCTGCTCCTCGTAATACAAAGGCTCGGTCTCGTAAACCGACGACAGCTTCTTAATCTTAACCTTCTCATATAAGTGTTCCACAGCCGAGGCGAGGTTGCCCATCCTGTCTCCCAGATTCGAACCCAAGCCGAGGTATACTACAACCGCCTTCACTTTGGTTTGCCCCTGACGATGGCGTCGCTCATCTTCACCACCCGCACCATCTGCGCCACATCGTGCACTCTCACCATGTCGGCGCCGTTGGTGATTCCTATAGCCACCGTAGCTGCCGTCCCCTCCAGGCGCTGGTCCACAGGCAAATCGAGCACATGCCCGATGAAAGACTTACGTGATGTGCCCAGAAGGATAGGACGACCCAGCACCTTCAGTTCAGCCAGCCGTCGTACGATTTCCACGTTCTGCTCGGGCGTCTTACCGAAGCCAACTCCGGGGTCAATTATTATATTGTCCCGTTCCACGCCGGCGTCGAGAGCTACCTGGATGCTCTTTTTGAGGCTGGCGATAAGCTCAGGGAAGAAATCCCTGAATTGGGAATCTCTTTGATTCTGTGAGATAACTAGGGGGACGTTTGCCTCCGCTGCCACGCGCGCTATCCCGGAGTCTCGCTTGAGCTCCCAGACATCGTTTACCATCCCTGCACCGGCAGCTATCGCCCTCCGCGCCACCTCAGATTTGTAAGTATCTATGCTCAGCGGCACAGGCAATTCACCAGCCAGCCTCTCTATAACAGGTATCACGCGCCTCAGCTCTTCGTCAACAGAGATAGAACCAGCGTTGGGACGGGTGGACTCTCCCCCAACGTCTATGATGTCAGCGCCTTCGGCTATGAATCGCCTGGCTTGAGAGATAGCAGTCTCAGCGTCGCGCAGACCGTCGCCTGAGAAGGAGTCGGGGTCGACATTCACTATGCCCATGACATAGGTGCGCTCGCCCCACCGGAACTCCATATTACCGCAACGGGTAACGCCCAGCGGGTTCGATGGCTTTCGGGTCATTTGCGCTCCGTTCTCGGCTACATTATAGCATGCCTCTCACCGCCAGCTACACAGGTTTACTGAACTACCCTATTTATGGTAAAATTCTATTTGCAGAGACAGGGCTTCCAAATTGGCGAGGTAGCACAGTATGCCTATCTACGAATACAGATGCGCTAATTGCAGACGCCGCGTGGACATTTTCGTCCAGGGGTTCTCACCCCCTGCTGAGCCAACGTGTACCAAGTGCGGTGGCAAGGAGCTCAGCCGCATCTACTCTGGATTTGCTGTTCGCAGGTCGAAGCAGGACAGAGGCGTCTATGATGAAATCCTTTCCGATGCCAAGCTGACTCGGGGTCTGATGCGGAATGACCCCCGTGCCCTTGCTGAGTGGACACGAAAGATGAGCCGGGCTGCCGATGAGACTATCACTCCTGAAAGCCAGGAGCTTATGAACAGGCTGGACAAAGGCGAGGATATCTCAGGTGTGGTGGAGGAGATGAAGAAGTCTTATTTCAGTGAAGAGGCTCAACCCGCTGGGGAAGAGGAGTGAGCGACTATGCCTATCTATGAATTTGCATGTAAGTCATGCCAGCAGAGGGCAAACTTCTTCGTGAGGGACTTCAATCCTCCCCAGAACCCAACGTGTCCTGCCTGCGGCGGCAAAGACCTCGACCGCTGTATCTCCAAGTTCGCTTATCACAGGTCGACCAGGGATGTCTGGGAGCAATCGGGACCCGCTTCGGCATTCCCTAAAGACTCCGACTACTACAAAGACCCCCGCAACATAGGCAGATGGACTGAGAAGAGGCTGAAAGACCTGGGTGTGGATATGGACAGCGAGGAGTACAGAGATACCTTCGCCGGAGTTAAGGAGTCTATCGCAGCCGCGCGGGAGGGGGAGCTACCCAAGCCGCTCAAGGAACTGATGTGAGGATGTATTAGCATGTTACGTATAGTTGACGCCAACCTCAACCGCATCGGCGAGGGACTGCGCCTCCTCGAGGACATAACGCGCTTCATACTGAACGACGCTGAGCTCAGCGAGGAACTGAAAGCCTTGCGCCACGGGCTGTTGCCGACAGACCGCTCGGTGCAGAAGCGACTCCTCCATGCCCGTAAAGCAGAGGAAGACGTGGGGGCTTTTCTGGAATCAGAGGGCGAAGCGGAGCGAGCGGATGCAGTCAGCCTGGTCAGCGCCAACTCGCGCCGGGTGCAGCAATCCCTGCGAGTCCTCGAAGAGGTAGCCAAAATCCACGGGCAGGAGACGGGTTTAGACTGGGACAAATTCAAGCATGCCAGATTCAACCTCTATGTGCTCGAGCAAAGGATAGTGCTGAAGCTGGTTCGCCAGCAGAAGAAAGCGAAGATTTCGGGGCTCTATGTGATAGTGGATGCTGAGGTATTGAAGGGTCGTAGCGAGGTGGAGTCTGCCCGTCAGGCAATTCAAGGGGGAGCCAGGGTAATCCAGCTACGCGATAAGCTGAGACCCAAAGGCATGCTCGTGCCCCTAGCTCAGGAGCTTAAAAGGGTCTGCGCAGAGAACGACGTTATTTTTATTGTAAACGACTATCCCGACCTCGCCATAGCCTCTGACGCCGATGGGCTGCACCTCGGGAAAGATGACCTGCCATTCGAACTCGCCCGAAAGATGCTGCCCGTGGACAAAATCATCGGCTGCTCCTCAGCTACCATGAATGAAGCTCTTCAGGCGGAGAAGCAGGGCGCTGATTATATAGCCGTAGGTTCAATTTTCCCCACACCGACAAAGCCCCAGACTAAGCTTGCCGGGCTTAAGCTGCTGAAGCAGGTAAAAAATAGTGTTACCGCGCCAGTAGTTGCTATCGGCGGCATAAACGAAGATAATATAACTGATGTCGTAGAGGCAGGGGCTAACGCTGTGGCTGTTATCAGCGCAGCGCTCAGTGTTGATGATGTCAAAAAAGCCTGCCAGCGGCTGACCGGAATAATAAATAGAGGAAGTGCCAGATGAACAGGCCCACTGCAAAACTTGACTCAATTGGCGAAAATGCACGCACCTATTTTGCTGCTGAGGACGCCGCCCGCGAAAAGGGGCTCGTGCTATCACGCGAAGTGATACGCTTCAGCGCCAACGGCATCCGCGCCGTGCACCGCGGCGAGTTCGACGAGGCTAGAGAGCTTATAAACTCAGCCAGAATCAACGTGGAGGAGATGGACCGCGTTCTCACCGACCATGGCGAGCTGCTCTACGGTGGGTTCGTCCACAATGCTCAAAAGGAGTACGCCGAGGCATGCATCACCCTCTCGCTGGTGGCAGGCAAGGCTCTGCCCGACCCCGAGAAGCTCGGCGTGAGCTACGCTGCTTATCTCAATGGGCTGGGAGAAGCGGCGGGTGAGATGAGGCGACACCTTCTCGATACCTTGCGAGACGGCGACATAAAGCGCTGCGAGGAGATACTCTGGGCTATGGACGATATCTATAGCCTTCTGGTTACCATAGATTTCCACGATGCCCTCACCGGCGGCTTGAGGCGCACCACCGACATGGTCAGGGGCGTCCTGGAGAGGACAAGGGGCGACTACACCATGTCCCTGAGGCAGAGGCAGCTCGAAGAACGCCTTGAAGACTTCGAGGGCAAGCTGAACAAGAAGTAGCTGTGAAATATGTTTTCAGTGGAACGCGTGCTCACCCCCCAACCGTGACGAGCCTCAATATCGCCCTCTACCTTCACTTCCCTTTTTGCCGCCGCAGGTGCAGGTATTGCTCTTTTGTGTCGTACCAGGGACGCGAATATGACATCCCTGCTTATGTCAACGCACTCAAGAAAGAGCTTGCGCTGCGCGCTGACGGCCAGAGGGTGCACAGCATCTACTTCGGCGGGGGGACACCGAGCCTGCTCTCTATCCAACAGGTTCAGGACATACTGCACACAGTCCATTCGCTCTTCGGGGTAGACAAAACGGCTGAAGTGACGCTCGAGGCGAACCCCGGCACCGTGGATGAGCCGTACCTCGCAGCCATCAGGGCATCGGGTATCAATCGGCTGAGCCTCGGCGTTCAGAGTTTAG
>CAYHAX010000029.1:0-2951 GCA_964354695.1 uncultured Dehalococcoidia bacterium | reverse complement strand
ATAGTATCTGACAAGGGTATAGTAGTCGTTCCGAGAGGCATGGTTATAGGACTGGACTAAGGGTAGTCCCTTTTGACAGAGTGGTAATCGTATTTTGAGAAAGAAAATTGGCTATAAGCTTCACCAACTTAACTTTAAGCTCCAGCCCTGTAATTGTGTCATGTACAGACAATTGCTTCAAAAGCAAGCCTTAAGGGAGCGCTACCGAACTTGACGAAAACCTCTGTAGCGGTATAACATTCAGTCAGAAGCTATCAAAACAGTTCCTGGAATTTGTTGATGCAGCATAAGAAACCTCGAAGGACTGCAAAGTCCGGCAACCAAACGAGCAAGCCTCAAACTGCGCCTGAGTACTGGCAGTCAATTATAGACAGTTTCGATGACGAAGTAGCTGTCATAGACCGTGATTTCCGCATTGTCCATGCTAACGCAGCGGCGATGCGGAGATATGGACTGAGCAAGGCAAAAATAATCGGGCGACATTGCTATGAACTCTCCCATAGGGTGCTTGAGCCATGTGCTCTTCCAGATTGCCGATGTCCCGCTAGCGAGGCCTGGAGGACTGGCAAGAATTCACAGGCTATACATGTTCACCGCTACGGAACTGGCGATGCCACAGAGGAAAGATATGTCGAGGTAAAAGCTTCACCAGTAAGAAACAGCCTGGGCGATATAACAGAGGTAGTTTTAACCACCCGGGATATTGCGGAAGCAAAAAGAATGGAACAGCGAATCCTGGAGGCAAACAGGAACCTGTTAGCCCTGAATGTCATTGCGGACACAGTGAGCCAATCGCTGGACCTGGATACAATCCTCAACAGTGCCCTGGACAAAGTGCTGGAGTTGATGAAAGGGAATACCGGCGGCATTCTCTTGCTGGATAATGAAACTCAAACCCTATCTTATCGAGTTTACCGCGAGTTGTCCGAGGAGTTCGTTAAAGGCATCGCTGGACTCAAATTGGGTGAGGGCATCGCTGGACTTGTGGCTCAGCGGGGGGAGCCGATTTACGTAGATAACATTTCTGAGGACCCTAGAGTTACGCGCTCAGTGGTTGTGACTGAAGGACTCAGGGCTTTTGCCAGTGTGCCTCTTATCTCAAAGGGCGGCGTTCTGGGTGTCATGAACATTGCTAGCCACACCTTGCAGCGGTTTACCCCGGAAGACGTCCAGCTTTTGAGCAGCATCAGTCATCAAATTGCTGTAGCCATTGAGAATGCGGAATTGTACGAGAAGCTCCAACGCAGAGAGGAGATGCGGGGTGAGCTGCTGCACCTGGTTATCACAACCCAAGAGGAAGAACGCCGAAGGATAGCCCGCGGTCTGCATGATGAAATCAGCCAGGCTCTCACCAGTGTGGCAGTTAACCTGGAGGCGGTCGCTGACGCCCTACCTCTCGATGCTGATGAGGTCAAAGCTAGGCTAAAGAGAATACAATCTATAGCCATTGGGACACTGGATGAGATACACAAAGTAATTTGGGAATTGCGCCCGTCATTGTTGGATGACTTAGGGCTAATCCCTGCGGTAGAATCATATGTGGAAACCCATCTCACAGCAGCAGGCGTTAAAGCGCACTTTGAGACCGCAGGCCCGGAGAGAAGAATGCCAACGAATTTAGAGACTGCGATCTTCAGGATTATCCAGGAAGCCGTGACCAATATCGTCAGACACGCTGGTGCGGAGAGTGCAAGTATAAGCATCGATTTCGAAGAGACCTCCATTGCTGTTCATATCGAGGACGATGGTAAAGGGTTTGACCTAGACGAAGCTATGAGAACAACAAGGGAAGGGCGCGGACTGGGTCTGCTCAGTATGAAGGAGAGAGCTGCGCTCTTGGGCGGTGGCCTAAATATTAAGTCACGGCCTGGGCAGGGAACCCAAATTGACCTCGAAATTCCTGTGAAATGGGGGAAACCTCCAAATGTCTAAGATAAGAGTGCTAATAGTGGATGACCATGCCATATTGCGGGAGGGCATTTGCGCTTTGCTTGCCCTTCAGGATGATATAGGGATAGTAGGAGAAGCAGCGGATGGCAGAGAGGCTGTAGATAAGACACGCCAGCTTGAGCCAGATGTGATACTCATGGACGTTGCTATGCCTCTCATGGACGGATTGGAAGCTACACGGCGTATCCGAAAGGAAAACCCCAAGGCGAAGATCCTAATACTAACCCAGTATGATAACAAGGAATACGTATTATCCAGCATTAAATCTGGGGCGTCCGGCTGCGTCCCCAAGAGGGCGGTAGCCTCTGAACTGGTCTCAGCAATAAGGGCAGTGCATCGAGGAGATTCCTTTCTATACCCCTCTGTAACCAAATTCCTGGTTGAGGACTATCTACAGCGTGTTGAAGAGGACCCCTTTGACCAACTTACAGCTAGAGAAAGGGAAGTATTGAAGCTGGTTGCCGAAGGGCGCACTAACCGGGAGATTGCTGGATTGCTCAGTGTTAGTGTGAAGACAGTCCTAGGACATAGAACGAACTTGATGGAAAAGTTGGGCATTCATAACCGTACCGAGCTCATCAAATATGCCATCCGCAAGGGACTGATAACGGTGGATACATAGTCAAGCCAAGTGGGGAAATCCAGCGCTGTATTGCCAAAGCCTCGCCATAGACTGGCGAGGCTTTTTTATTGCCGCACACACAGAAAAACAGGTTCTATGCCCTGTAGAAACAGGGCATTATTTCCCCAAATCCAGGTCGGTATGCCATTGCTGCATTTAGGTTTATTCTCTAATATTTATCTTAGTTATTATAGTTGCCCGCTATACATATTACATAGAGTCCGTTAAAAGAGTAAACAGGAGGTGGCAAAAATGGAGTGGCAGAATATAGTAGCTTTAGTGATATCGTTGCCTTTCATCCTCCTGCCGATAGGGTTTGTCTGGTATCTAACAGTTGGCGGTCCATACCAGTCAATCCGTGGTAGAGGCACTAGGCAAC
>CAYHAX010000028.1:0-5274 GCA_964354695.1 uncultured Dehalococcoidia bacterium | reverse complement strand
TTATCTCCTTCAAGAGTTCTCTCATTCTATTGCACAAATCTATGGCTTCTTTCAGTTTCCCGTTCTCAATCTTGTTGCCTGTGAACTCCTCCAGCTTCTCCTTAAACTTATGCAGCCCCGCAAGATAGTAATCGAAGGCGTACTCGTCTTTCTGGTGGGGGACTCCGAATCTGAACACATTGGCATTAGCGAAGAAATTGAAGCAGTCGGCTATGGTTTTAATATTGTGGTCTGTAACGGGGACGACGAGAAGGTCGAGCATCTGGTAGAGAGGCTCCTCACCCAGCATTCTGTAGCCAATCTGCGCTCTGCAGAATGTATCTATGAATCGAGGAACATAGGCGGCGCTTTCCGCTACAGGCTCCGGGTCTCCGCCTCGGATAAGTCCCACCGGCACAGCGCCGGAGGCGTAAACCAACTCCTCCGGCATATAGCCCCCGGGGGCGTAGCCGATGAGTTTAGTCCCGCTCTTCCTCAACCTTGCCAGCTCGGTAACCCTGGTTGCCAGGTGGTCAGAAAGTCTCTTCATCGCTTCCATAAGTAAACACCTCTGGCTTCATATGCTAGCATTCTACGTTGCCTGAGTCAATTGTTTGCTTGGGGATGTTATCATCCCCAAAGAGCTGAAGCATAAGAACTATGCTGTTTAAACAAGCGGCGTTTGACACAACCTCACGTGGGATGGCACAATAGAGGCAAGGCAGGCCTTGAGAGGATAATCGATATGGCGAGCAAGTCGGCGATTACCCGGGAGATGAAGAAATCCATCGGCACCAAGCTGTTTCAGGATTTCCCGCCTGATGAGGTGTCGCTGTGGGCTATCAAGAGGTTTATCGAAGCCACCACCGATGACAACCCGCTGTGGCAGGATGAGAAATATGCCAGGAAAACGCGCTGGGGGGGCGTTATTGCGCCGCCGACTTTTCTACATGTGTTCGACCCCGCAAACCGAGCCTTCAGACAACTTCCTGACCTGTCTCACATGGCAACGACTCTGCCCTTCGAGCCTCCCTTTTCCCGAACCTTCCAAGCTTTTTGCGAGTTCCAGTTCTTCATCCCCTTAAGGGTGGGGGACTCTATAACGAGCACCGCCAAAATCGGCGATGTGTACGAAAGGGAGGGGAAGTCGGGTAGAATGGTGTTCATCCGCATGGACAACGAGCACCGCAATCAAAAGGGAGAGCTGGTGGGCATAACCAGTGAGGCTATGGTCTCCCTGGAAGGCTCGTCATCTTCGAAGACCGCAGAACCTGCTCCACCACCAGAGGAGGTGAAGCTCAAACCCCTGAGCAAGAAGCAGCCATACTTCGAAGACGTTGAAGTCGGTACCCCTTTGCCCCCGATGGTGAAGGAAATCAGCCTTGTTACCATTCTGAAATGGGGCGCGGCTGTCAATGATTACGGTCCGCATCACTACGACCAGCAATTCGCCAGCCAAATGCTGGGGCTGCCCAACGTAATAGCGCATGGTCCGCATAACGCTGCCTTTCTGGCGCAACTTGTAACGAACTGGATGGGCGGTGAGAGCTTCGTCAAGAGGCATTACACAGAGTTGAGGGGCAATGTCTTCCCCGGCGATAAGCTGACCTATCAGGGCAAGGTGCTGGATAAATACCAGAAGGGGGGACAGAATCTGGTGGAAATCGAGGGTTGGGCGGAGAATCAGAAGGGGCGCAGGGTGGCTCTGGGCAAATCTATGGTTGAGCTGCCAAAGAGAAAGAGATGAGCGTCAAAGGCTATCGCACGCCATCATGGTTTCGCATGAAGGGTTTCGCTAACAAGAAGCAGTCCAAGTCAGGAAGGGATAAGCCTAGGGTGTCAAAATCTAGACGTGTAGCGGGGAGGGAGATAAAATGAAGCAGGAATATGCGCATCTGCCATTGAATGAAGAGGTGCGGGGTTTGTCGGGGTTTTATATCCCGTGCAAGGAAGTGAGATTGAAATATAATGGCAAGGAAGCACTTTACATAATAGGAACTTCTACATTAGATTCTTGCTGTTGCGGTGGTGGAGGTTCCTGTGGCTATGCTTTAGTGCCGGGATTTATTCTGAACTGGCAGAAGAGGAAGAGCAAAGACGGTCTGCCATTATCGGATGTAGAGCCTATTGACGATGAGGCTGCCAAGCGGGAGATTTCAAAGACCATCAGAGAGACGGAGAATGTGGGGAATATAGATTTCTGGTGAATTTAATGGGTAGGGTGAAATTATGCCGCAGGAACTGGGCAGGATAGAGAAGCCGTCGGCTGAGGGGTTTAAGGCAGCGAGGAAGCTGTTCTTTGTACCCCTTGTTTTCTCACCCAGGGATATCCAGGGCGAGCTTTTTGAGATGATATTCAGGTATTGGGACCAAGTTGAGGCACAACTGGTGGGCCTGGAGCAAAAGCTGGGCAGTGTCAAGAAGGTCTATCATGAATTGGTTCCGGTGGGTGGCGAGGAAGGCTGCAAGATTATAGAGGAGCTTAATAGCACGAGCTATGGAGTTGTAAAAGCACGAGTGGAAAAGGGTGCTGAATTACAGGCTCTGGAGGATGCCGACATACTCACTGAATCTATGGACTGGACGAAGTGCCTGGCGGTGGGCTTGCAGAACGAGAAGGTATTCGCTCAGGTCTATGAAGCGTATGCGCTGGCTCAAAAGAAGCGGAACGAGCATATAGCAAAAGTGGTTAGTGAGACATTGAAGGAGGGCGAGGTGGGGGTGTTACTTATGAGGGAAGGGCATCATGTCCAGTTTCCTGGTGATATGGAAGTGTTCTATGTATCTCCGCCGGGGTTGGAGGATATTAAGCGCTGGCTCAGGGCGCAGGAGATGGAAGCCGAGAAGCACCAGATGGATGATTTGCAGGGTGAGCACGGAGTCGAGTATCAATAGAACAAAGCTCAGCCTAGTTCAAGGTGATATCACCAGGCAAGCCACAGATGCCATTGTAAATGCCGCTAACTCCGGGCTTTTGGGCGGTGGTGGTGTGGATGGCGCCATCCACAGGGCTGGCGGGTCGGCTATTCTGGAGGAGTGCCGCAAAATCAGGGAGCAGATAGGTCGTCTACCTGCGGGCAAGGCTGTTATCACCACCGGCGGCAGGCTTCAGGCTAAGTACGTCATTCACACTGTGGGACCTGTTTGGCATGGTGGCAATAAAGGAGAGCCCGAGCTTTTAGCCAGCGCCTACACCGAGAGCCTCAAGCTGGCTGCTGAAAAAGGCTTGAAGGACATCTCCTTTCCTGCCATAAGCACGGGAGCTTATGGATATCCCGTAGAGCCTGCAACCAGGGTAGCTCTCCAGAGCACAATCGATTTCCTCAGACATGCCTCATCACTGGAAGAGGTCGTCTTCGTGCTGTTCGATGCTTACACCTACCGGGTCTATGCTGACACGTTCAAGGATTTAACATCTGAGATGCGGGGTGGAAAATGAAGGTGGTTTATCATCCGCGGTATCAGGAGGTTTACGCCGGAGACCCTGCGGCAGCACCCGGGCGCATGGAAAGCATTTTGAAAGAGGTATTTCCTCATTACGAGTTAGTGACCCCTGAGCCAGCCTCTATTGAAGATATAAAGCTTGTCCATAGCGACTGGCATGTGGCGAACGTGCAGAAGATGGGGCTGACCTGCGAAATCGCCTTGCTGGCAGCGGGCGGAGCAATCAAAGCGTCTGAGCTTGCGATGAGCGAGGAGCCTGCCTTCGGGCTAATCAGACCTCCCGGACACCATGCCAGCCCCAGCCAGTGCTGGGGGTTCTGCTTCTTCAACAATGTAGCCATATCCATCGCCAAACTGAAAAATGAGGGCAGAATAAGCAGGGCGGTGATACTGGATATAGACCTCCATTTCGGCGACGGCACGGAGAACATCTTCGGCAATGCGGGAGATGTGGTCTATTACCATCCCGAGGCAAGGGACAGGCAAAATTTCGTGGATGGCATATCGCGGTTTTTGGAAAAGCTGAAGGCTGATATCATCGCTGTCTCCGCAGGGTTTGACGGCCACGAGGAGGACTGGGGTGGATTGCTCAAGACCGTGGACTATAGAGCCATCGGGAAGCTGGTGAAGGAGTTTTCCGAGAAGGTGTGCCAGGGCAGGCGGTACGGGGTGCTGGAAGGCGGATATAACCACGATGTCCTGGGCGAAAACGTCAAGGCGTTCTTGGATGGAATGATCTAGGAACTCCGCGGAATCCCAAATCCTAATCCAGCTTTCAGCTATCAGCACTCAGCGGTCAGTCAATGGGAAGACTGAAAACTGATAGCGGACATCTGAATGCTAACAAATTGTTTAGAGTTTAGATATTCGAATTTCGGATTTCATGGAGCCTTTCTCTACTTGCTTCAGCCAAGTGTAGATGATAGAATATTAGACTGTTGGCAGGGGTGCCCTGGTAGCTCAATTGGCAGAGCAACTGACTCTTAATTCTAGGCTAGATGTCCCAAATAGTAGTTATACGTTCAAATTAGAACAGTTGTGTTAAATGCCAAAACCCTGTTTTGAAGCTAGAGTAACAACCAGTGTTTTTTGATTTAACGCCAAATTAACGCCAAAATTACCGCTTCGGTTTGAGCGTAGGCACAAAACGAAGAAACAGGGTAGGCCATGCCAGAGCACCACCTCCCCCTAAGCATCTCAGAATCGAATCTTAGGGCCTCGCTTATTGTCAGGTCAGTTATCTACGAGGACAGGATGTAGTGTTCACAACATGCCCCAATGTTTCCCGTTCAGACTTACGGATATCGAACTCAATACAAGAAAGGTTAATGTGTAGAGGGGGCTCCGAAAACACTACGTTGGGAGTGCGTCTGTTTTACACACAGAAGGTCGGAGGTTCGAGACCTCCATCGCCCGCCATTCAAATCCAAAGAGGTGGGCACAAATTGGGCGCCGAGATTTCAAAGCCCTCGGGCTGAGGTCTAGAGGACTTTTTTTATGCATTTAGCTCGATAGCTTAGTATCAGCGAAAATATGGGCGCCAAGTGCCCCAAGAAACCTTGTCTTTTTAGAGGCGCCATTTCTTGCTCAGTGGATTGCATGTTCGAGTCCCGCAAGGTGTACTATAATGGTAATATTATTACCTTATTAGGAGTCTGACCGCCTTAAAAATGGCAGTGTTATTACCTCAAAACACTTTCCGCTAAGCTGCTCCGTTAATGCCCACCCCAATACAAGACAATGTCCCGAAGAGAATCAGGGTGTCAGTAAGCTAGGTTGACCGAGACCTTGTTTTGGAACTACAAAGTAATCCCTACGGAATTACATGCAGCGGCAACTCTACTGATAAAA
>CAYHAX010000027.1:0-8735 GCA_964354695.1 uncultured Dehalococcoidia bacterium | reverse complement strand
CTCTAACCAAGTCCTCTTCCAACATAATTTGCCATTTCTCCACGTCTGCAAACCGCACCACTTCCCGGCAATGACTCCCTTCAGATGAGCACGAACTAAGAACAGTCGAGTTAAAGGAGAAAATGAGAGCTTATTGCCTATAGATGGCAATAAATGGCTATATATCGGCATAAATTACTATCAATAGACTTGCGCTTCATATCAATCTCGGTTAATCTTAACGCTAATTAGCACTCTCATCAAGAGAGTGCTAATTAGCGAGAGTGGCAACAATAAGCAACTATATAGAAAGGGAGGTTGGAGATAGATGGCAATGAATCTGAAGCCTTTGGCAGACCGGGTTGTTATAAAGCCGCTAACAAAGGAAGAGGTCACTAAAGGTGGCATCGTCATTCCCGACACCGCCAAAGAGAAGCCGCAAGAGGGCGAGATCGTAGCTGTTGGACCTGGCAAGATGGGCGAGGACGGGAAGAGGATCGAGATGGAGTTGAAGAAGGGCGACCGCGTGATTTACGCCAAGTACGCCGGCACCGAGTGGAAATACGAAAACGAGGAATACCTGATACTACGTGAAAGCGACATCCTTGCTAAGCTTAGCAAATAAGGGATGGTCTGTGCCTAAAACTAGAGGAGGAAGATAAATGGCAAAACAGATAGCGTATGATGAGGAAGCCAGACGTGCCCTAAAGCGAGGAATCGACGCCCTCGCTCAGGCAGTCAAGATAACCCTGGGACCCAAGGGACGTAACGTTGTGCTCGACAAGAAATGGGGGCCCCCGAGCGTTTGCAGCGACGGCGTCACCATAGCTAAAGAGATCGAACTGAAGGACCCCTTCGAGAACATCGGCGCGCAGTTGATTAAAGAAGCTGCCACCAAGACCAACGATGTCGCCGGCGATGGCACCACCACCGCTGTGGTCCTAGCTCAAGCCATGCTGCATGAGGGAATGAAGAACGTAGCAGCAGGCGCAAATCCCATGTCTCTGAAGAAGGGCATTGAGAGAGCCGTATCAGTAGTACTAGATGAACTCAAGAAGATGGCAATCCCGATAAAAGGCAAGGAGCAGATAGCCCAGGTTGCCAGCCTTTCCGCCCACGAAAACGAGATCGGCGCTCTCATTGCCGATGTCATGGAGAAGGTGGGCAAAGACGGCGTAATAACCGTAGAGGAATCCAAGGGCGTCAAATTTGAAACCGAGTATGTAGAGGGCATGGAATTCGACCGCGGTTTTATCAGCGCCTACTTCATCACCAACGCAGAGCGCATGGAAGCTGCTTTAGAGGACCCATACATCCTGATCACAGATAAAAAAATCTCTGCTATTTCCGAAATCCTGCCCCTGCTGGAGAAGCTGCTCCAGGTCTCGAAGAACCTCGTGGTCATCGCAGAGGACGTCGAGGGCGAGGCTCTAGCCACATTGGTAGTAAACAAGCTACGCGGCACCCTGAACGTCATCGCAGTGAAAGCCCCGGGCTTCGGCGACCGCAGAAAATCCATGCTCGAGGATATCGCCATCCTAACTGGCGGCCAAGTTATCAGCGAGGAAATTGGACGAAAGCTAGATTCAGCAACTATTAACGACCTGGGTCGCGCCCGCAAGGTGGTCTCCAATAAAGATGATACCACCGTTGTTGAAGGCAAAGGCTCAGATGACGATATCAAAGGACGAATCAAGCAAATTAAGGCTCAGATAGACGAGACTACTTCCGACTTCGACCGCGAGAAGCTACAGGAAAGACTTGCCCGCCTGGCTGGTGGCGTGGCAATAATCAAGGTCGGCGCTGCTACCGAGGTCGAGCTCAAAGAGAAGAAACACCGCGTGGAGGACGCTCTTTCCGCTACCCGCGCTGCTGTTGAGGAAGGCATACTACCCGGCGGCGGAGTAGCTCTTCTCAACACCATACCTGCTCTGGACAAGATTAAGGCGGAAGGAGATGAGGCAACCGGCATAGCCATTGTGAGACGCGCCCTCGAGGAGCCTCTGCGCCAGATTGCTATAAACGCCGGCATGGAAGGCTCTGTAGCAGTAGACGCCGTTAAGAAGTCTAAGAAGGGTATTGGTTACGATGCGGATAAGGACGAATATGGCAACATGATAGAGCGGGGAATCATAGACCCAGCCAAGGTAACCCGCGCTGGGTTGGAGAACGCCGCCAGCATCGCGGCTATGGTACTGACCACCGAAGCATTGATCACCGATCTCCCCGAGAAAGTGCCACCGATGATGCCAGGTGGTGGTGGTGGTGGAATGGGCGGCATGGGCGGAGGCGGAATGGAAGGCATGTACTAAACAGTCTGAAGGTTACGAAATAAAATGAAGGCTGCGGCTTAAGCCGCAGCCTTCATTTTATCCCTAGCCCAGTGAAATGCTATAGCCTGAGCAACTTCTGCAGACGTCCCTTGTTGCGAGCAGGTCCCACCAGCGCCAGGCTGAGCTTGCTGGTGAGGAACAGCTCACGCGCCACCCGCTGTATCTCGCTTGCTGTGATAGCATCCACTATAGCCACCACCTCATCGACAGTAAGTATTTTCCCATTAAGTAACTCCTGCCCCCCCATCCAGCCTGCTACGCTGCGGGTATCCTCCATGCGCAATAGAAGGCGCCCCTTCCCCATCTCCTTGGCTTTAGTAATTTCAGCTTCGGGAATCGGTTCATCTCTGAGACGCATGAGCTCACTCAGAACTGCCTCTACAGTCAAGTCCAGCTTCTTGGGGTCTACACCTGCATATACTGCAAGCGAACCCGAGTCACGGAAATAGGTCACATGACTGTGAATATCGTAAGCTAGCCCTCTCTTCTCACGAAGCTCCAGGAAAAGACGGCTGCTCATACCCTCCCCAAGCACAACGTTCAGTAAATCCAGGATGAAACGGTCTGGGTGTTGATGAGACACACCGCGCACTGACAGACAGAGATGCACCTGTTCTGTCTTTCTGGACTCAACTCTAAGACGGGGTGCATCCTGGCTGTTTTCAGCAGGAAACAAGGCTCCAGCCACCCCCACAGTCCAGTCCCCAAAGGCTTTGGCGACAGAATCCACTACCTCTTCATGACTGATGTCCCCCGCAACACTGAGCACAGTATTTCCCGGGATATAAAATCGAGGCAGGTAATCCAGAACCATCTGGCGGTTGATGGCACTGACCGTATCCTTGTCCCCCGCAACATCTCGCCCCAATGCCTGGTCGGGCCACATAACCTCATCTATAAGTATGTCCACCCGGCTCTGGGGGGAATCCATGCTCATGTTCAACTCTTCTATAATTACCTTGCGTTCGTTCTCCATCTCCACTGGATCGACCTTGGAATTGCGGAGCATATCTACCAACAAGTCGAGAGCCACCAGGTAATGAGGTCGAGCTACTTTAGCCCAGTAGACCGTCAACTCTTTATCAGTGCCGCCGTTGAGCACGCCGCCTACACCGTCTATAGTCTCAGATATTTCCTTGGCTGTAGGGCGCTTCTCTGTGCCTTTAAAGCAGAGGTGCTCCACGAAGTGAGACAGCCCAGCCTCGTGGGGCTGCTCATACCTCGACCCGGCACCTATAAAGATACTGATACACACAGAGCGAGTATGCGGCATGGCGCTGGTAACTATCCGCAATCCATTATTCATAACAGTCTTTTGAAACACAGCTAACCTCTGGCTCCCTAATAGTAAAATAGGGCTTCCGCCCGATTAATCATTTTAAAGTGCTTCTGAAGCCCTGTCAAACACAACCTATTAAGGTCATTTATCAATCCTTTTTCAACCCCCTGTGTCCCCCAATCTTGGGGGAATTTTAGGTTTGGGGGACACCCCCATCCTTCCGCGGAAGGACCGACAAAGGGGCTTTGCCCCTCTGTACACCCCAGTTAGTAAACGGCCTCAAGTTATAGCTGTTTGTTGTAAATTCTGTTGGTTTGGATTAAAGTCAGATTGTTATTCGGGAGGGCATCTTTTATGTTTAAATACACTGTAATTAACACCAGGTTGGGATGGCTGGGGATGGTATGTTCGGAGAAGGGACTTGTTCTGCTTACTCTACCGCAGAAATCCAGGAATGCTGCGCTGTGCCAGTTGAAGGACTTTATTGATGCGGGGATTGAAGACGCCACCGCTTTCGGCGACCTTGCCCAACGTCTGCAGCGCTATTTTGATGGTGAGCAGGTGCTCTTCCCTGACAGGCTTGCCCTCAGTGGCGCTACCGCTTTTCAGCGGGCTGTCTGGAGCATGGCTCGCGCTATCCCTTACGGTGAGACCAGAAGCTATGCCTGGGTGGCTGGGAGCATTGGAAGACCGCACGCGGTGCGAGCGGTGGGAGGAGCCCTGGCGCGGAATAGCATCCCAATCATTGTGCCGTGTCATCGGGTTATCGCCAGCGACGGAGGTCTCTGTGGATTCAGCGGGGGGCTGGAGTTGAAGAGGCGTCTTCTGGAACTGGAAAGCGCTCACTGAGGCTGCAATTGAAGCCTAGCCCCTGTTTTCCGCAGCGAAGTTTTCTTCCCCGACCAGGTCAGCCAGTTGTTGATGCAGTGCAGCACAATATCCTGTGGCTAACTCTGGCACTTCTAGCTTCGTTACCCCCTCGCTGCTAACAATGGAGAAATGAACCTCGTCCCTGCCGGGGAATTGCTTGAGGGTGTCGAAGACCCTTTTCAGGCGGGAGATATCGGAGTTGGCATCCTCAGAGGTGGGCAGTCTGATTCTCAAACGGCGGCGGGATGGAACAGCTTTTACAGGGGCTGGCGCTTCAGCTACGTCGGTGGTGCTGCCAGTTTGGTACAGTGATGCGCTGAAACAGGTGAGTTGTACTCGCTCGCCTTTGGCTCTAACCTTTCCTTTTATCAGAAGGTTATTCCCTTCCTGCCAGAGGTTCCTGGTGCGTTCGAAAACCTCAGACCAGGCGGTTATCTCTATGTTGCCGCCGAAATCCTCCAGAACAGCGCTTACAAAGGGGCGCTTGTCCTTGGTGGACAACACCCTCACCGAGGTCAATGTCCCCGCAGTAACAACGACTTGTCCCACCAGCTCCTCGTTAATCTGCCCGCAGAAGACATCCACCTTGGCAGCCAGCTTCTGCGAAGCATAGCTGAAGGTGTGGTCGGAGAAATACACTCCCAGCAGCTCTTTCTCCCAGGACAATTTCTCTCTGGCGGGGACTTCTACGTTGGGCAGCTCGATGCCG
The DNA here is from genome assembly GCA_964354695.1 of uncultured Dehalococcoidia bacterium. Taxonomy (GTDB): domain Bacteria; phylum Chloroflexota; class Dehalococcoidia; order SZUA-161; family SZUA-161; genus CAYHAX01. Next base: position 3,565 of record CAYHAX010000027.1, on the reverse strand, counting down.
GGGAGAGGGACATCTACGCTTTGTCCCAACATGTCGAACATGGTGGCTTGCCCCTTTTCTTTGAGGCGCTGTTCCGTCTGCGAGAGCGACAAAATGCGGTCTACGCCCGCCAGAAGTGCGCCGCGATTCCCCAGGGTGTCCAGTGCGCCTGCCTTGATGAGGCTTTCCAGAGCTCGCTTGTTGAGGTTTCTCAGGTCGGTGCGGCGGCAGAAATCCTCGATTGACTTGAACGTACCACCTTGCTCTCGGGCAGCGATAATCGGTCTTACTGCTGATGACCCTACGTTCTTGATTGCTGCGAGCCCGAAGCGAATGGATGGCGGCAAGCCATTGTCCTGTTCGATGGTGAAGGTCTCCCCGCTCCTGCTTACATCCGGCGGCAGCACCTTGATGCCCAGGCGCTGACATTCAGCTATAGCGGAGGCTATCTTCTCCTCCTGCCCCATGTGTCTGGTGAGAAGGGCGGACATGAACTCCACAGAGTAGTTCGCCTTCAGGTAAGCGGTCTGATATGCAATCATGGCATAGCTTACGCTGTGCGCCTTGTTGAAGGCGTATCCGGCGAAGGGCTCTATGAGGCTCCAGACCTGCTCTGCAAGCTCTTTGGAGAAGCCCTTTTTCTTCGCCCCGTCGAGGAAGCGCTGCATCTCCTTTTTCATAACCTCGGGTATCTTCTTTCCCATAGCCTTGCGCACTATATCGGCTTCGCCCAGGCTGTAGCCGGCGAATGCCTGGACTATGAGGAGCACCTGATCCTGGTAAACGATTACCCCGTAGGTTTCCTGTAGGATTTCGCTGAGAGCAGGATGGGGGAAGCGTATGGGGTCGAGTCCATGTTTCGCCCTGATGAAGGTCGGTATGTGCTGCTTGGGACCCGGGCGGTAGAGGGCTATCATAGCGGCGATATCGCCGAAACAAGAGGGCTTGAGCTCTTTTATGAAGCGGCGCATGGGGGCGCTTTCAAGCTGGAACACCCCTGTGGTCTCGCCGGAGGAGAGAAGGTCGAAGGTCTTTTTGTCATCGAGCGGCAGATGGTGGAGGTCTAAATCTATGTTGCGGATTCTGGCTATAGTCTGCTTCGCCTTCTCCAGTACGGAGAGGTTAATCAGCCCCAGGAAGTCCATCTTGAGCAAGCCTATCTTGGCGATATCGTCCATGGCGAACTGGGTCATGTTTACGCTCTGCTCATCGCCCCTGCTCGGTTTCTGCAGTGGTACATGTTTTATCAGCGGTTCGCGCGAGATGACTACGCCGGCGGCGTGAGTGGAGGCGTGGCGGGAGACGCCCTCCAGCTTTCTTGCTGTGTCTATGAGGTGTTTTATATGAGCATCTTTGTTATAGCTGCTGCGCAGGTCGAGATTGGTCTCCAGAGCATCGTCTATAGTGGCTGACGGCATGGGAGGTATCTGCCTGGCGACCAAGTCAACATCGCTGTAGGGCATGCCCAGCGCGCGCCCCACATCCCTGATGGCTGCTTTGGCGCCCATGGTGCCGAAGGTGATAATCTGGGCTACGTGGTCAGGCTTGTATTTCTGGGATACATAGGTGATAACCTCATCGCGCCTGTCGTCCTGGAAGTCGAGGTCTATATCGGGCATCTCCTTGCGCTCTATATTGAGGAAGCGCTCGAAGACCAGCCTGTGTGCCAGGGGGTCTATATCGGTTATGCCCAGGCAGTAGAGAACGATGCTGGCAGCAGCGCTGCCGCGGACACCGAACAGGATATTCTGCTTGCGGACGAACGAGATGACATCATGGATAACCAGGAAATAGTTGGCGAACTTGGTTTGTTTTATGACGTCGAGTTCATATTCGAGCCTTTGCAGCACGTCTTGCGGGGGCTTCGAGTAGCGTGCCGCTAACCCCCTGTGGGAAAGCTCTGCCAGCCATTCGTCGGCAGATTTTCCGGAGGGTATCTCAGCATCGGGCAAATGGAGGCGTCCAAACTCAAGGTCGAGTTTGCACTTCTCGGCGATGCGCTCGGTGTTAGCCAGAGCCTCGGGATAATCTCCGAATAGCTCTGCCATCTCCTGGGGGCTTTTGAGATAGAAGGAGTCGTCGGACATCTTGGGGCGTTTCTCATTCTGTATGGTGTTGTTGGTCTGAATGCAGAGCAGCACATCGTGAGCGTAGGCGTCGTCTTTGTTTACATAATGGACATCGTTGGTGGCAACGAGAGGGATATTCAGCTTGCTGCTCAGCTTGACCAGCTCTTGATTAATCAGGTCAAGCTCGAGGACATTGTGTTTTTGAAGTTCGAAATAGAAATCTCCGAAGACCTCCTTGTGCCACAGGGCGGCTTTCTCCGCATCCTCCAGTCGCCCTTCCACTATAAGCCGTCCCACTTCCCCCTGCGGGCATGAGGATAGCGCAATCAATCCTTCGTGATGCTCTGAGAGCAGGTCTTTGTCCACTCGGGGCTTGTAGTAGAACCCCTCCAGGTGTGCTATGGTGATGAGCTTGAGCAGGTTGTTATAGCCTGTCTTGTTCTTAGCCAGCAGGACGAGGTGATAGGGGCTTTTGTCCGCAGCTTGCTTGCTTCCCTTGTCCCTGGGCGCTACATAGACCTCGCAGCCAATGATGGGCTTTATCCCTGCTTCTTTGGCTTTGAGGTAGAAGCCGATTATGCCGTAGAGCACCCCGTGGTCGGTGATAGCCAGGCTGTTCATGCCCATCTCTTTGGCTTTGTTTATAAGCTGAGTGAGCTGGCACATGCCATCGAGGAGGCTGTATTCGGTGTGAACGTGAAGGTGAGTAAACATGGGCTTGTCGGTTGTTATTATAGCATGGGCTCTTGTTTCATGGGAGATAGGGGAACTGTGTGAACACCCCCCCCCAAATCCTCCGGGAGGTGGTTGAGGAGTGCCCAGAAATATAGTATAATCGGTGACCAAGTTGCCTAGGTTTGGAGCTTCTGCAAAGGGACACACTAAGGGGCAATACTAGCGGTGCAGTTTGATTTGGATTGCTGAGATGAGCTCTTTTAGATGAGCCCTCTTTTTATAGCTCGAAATAGTAACTGGGTAGGTATGCTCGTTTATGCTTGAAGGATTGCTGATAACTGTCGTCGGCATGGCGGTCGTCTTCGTCGTCCTCGCCATCCTCATGTATGTCATCATGGGTATGGAGCGCCTGTTTAGGGAAAAAGGAGTTGCCGAGGTTGTATCTGAGAAGGTTGCTGTTACAGAAGCACTGCCGCAGGCTCCGGAAGCGGGGGCAGCGCCGGAGAGTACAGTTGAGGTGGCTGCCATTGCGGTGGCTCTGGCATCGTACTTGAAGGAGAGAGGCAAGAAGCTGGGGGCATCGTTGTCTGTAGGCAGTGAACATTATCATGTCGAAATGGGCGACCCTTCCGTCTCGCCTGTTAATTTGAAGGTGAATCAGGAGCATTACTGCGCAGCCGTAGGTGATGAGGGATTACCTCCTGCCGAGCAAGCTGCCTCCGTTGTACCGCAGGAAAAGGACGCTCAGCGCGGCAGTCCGGGCTGGCGTTCCGCATACCCTCCCCCGCAGGGGGGATTCTGGTGCCGCAGGGGTTGGACGGGCAGGGAAGCCAGGGACTAAT
>CAYHAX010000026.1:0-2044 GCA_964354695.1 uncultured Dehalococcoidia bacterium | reverse complement strand
GGCGATTGCGCTTAACGAAGGCACCCAGGTTGGGGCTGCCTATCTCCTCCTCGCCTTCGATGAGAAACTTAACTGTGATGGGCAGTTCCCCCCGCGTCTTCAGGAAGGCTTTGAGGGCGAGGAGGCGAGCAACTATATTGCCCTTGTTGTCGGAGACGCCCCTAGCGCGCAGGTTTCCCTCCACCATCACCGGTTCAAATGGTGGTGTCGTCCATAACTCCAGAGGCTCGGGCGGCTGGACGTCGTAGTGGTCATAGAAAAGGAGCGTTGTCGGCGATGCCCCTTTAATTTCGCCGTAGACCACAGGGTATTTACTGCTGGGCACAGGCAGGACGTTAGTGCTAATGCTATAATCCTGCATCATTCTAGCCAGAAGCTTTACCATCTCTTCCATGCCCATACCCTGGGCGCTGATGCTGGGCTGGCGACAAAGCTGAATCAGGTCATCGAGTGCATTCTGCCAGTGTTTATCTATATAGTCGTAAATCTTCCTCATGGAAGCCTCCAACCGGGGCTATCTCAGATTAGATAGAGAGCTACTTCTGCTTCTTCCCAGGCTCTCTTTTGTCCCATTTCAACCACTTCAACGCTGTTGTGGACAGTTCACGTGATGGTCCTTTTACCACAGTGCACGCAGGTATCGAGGTCAGGAAGGCTGAGCCGTATCTTTTGGACTGAACCCTTCTGTCCAGAATCACCACAACGCCGCGGTCTGTCTTGCTGCGGATGAGGCGACCGAACCCCTGCTTGAAGCGAATGGTAGCCTGGGGAATGGAGAATTGATTGAAGGGGTCATCGAACAGCTCAGAGCGAGCGGAGAATACAGGGTCGGTCGGCACGTTAAACGGCAGCCGGGCGATAATCAGAACACTTAAGGTTTCTCCCACGATGTCCACTCCCTCCCACAGGCTGGATGTGCCCAGAAGCACAGTCTGAGGGTTTGCCTTGAAGGCTGCTAAAAGCTGTTTTGGCGAGCCGTCAACCCCCTGACCCAGAACCAGGATGCTTTCTCTTTCCAGGTGGGATTGAATCGCTGATTGAGTGGCTCTCAAGGCAGCGTGTGAGGTGAACAATACCAGCGTGCGCCCCCGGCAGGCGGGACAGAGGTCGAGCAATACCTTCTCCACAGCCTGTTGATAGCCTGAGAAGCCGGGCTCGGGGATGTCGATGGGTACGTAAACCATGGCTGCGTTCATGTAGTCGAAGGGCGCGCCTAAAAGGATTTCTCCGGTGTATTCCAGTCCCACCCTGCCCTTGAGGTACTCGAATGTGCCCTCTGTACTCAGGGTGGCGCCGGTGAGGATGACCGAGTCTTTGACAGAGAAGAGGGATTTCTCCAGTATCCTGCCTACATTAAGCGGGGCAGTGTACATGCCTACAGCGTTATTCTGGCTATTGATGGTAAGCCAGTAGATGCTGTCGGGGTCGGGGTGTGATATCAGTGAGTCTATGCGCTGGCGCAGCTCTTTGTTTTGAAAGTGCAGGGAGGAAAGCTCCAGCATCAGGTAATCGTAGCCGGAGACCTTGTTCTCAGCGAGGTCCTCGAGCCCTGTGTAGAGCTTATCTAAATCATCGGCGATGGCGACGAGCACCTGGTTCAACTCGTCCCAGGCAATCTCCACCCTTGACCAGCCGGGCTGGGCTCGGCTGCTGTGCGCCAATCGCAACGTGCGGTCGTAGTCCCCTTGGTCGGAGGCGTGACCTTCTATGAAATCGCGAAGCTTTTCGAAGAACTGAGAGACTTCGAGCCGTGCCTTTTCCACATTTTCATCGAGGGATTCGGCTTGCTGTTTCACCTGCCTTTGTCTGGACAAAGCTACGGTGCTGCCGCGAAAGCAATCTCCCAGCCAGGTGAGAAGACCTGTGCTTCTCTGCCCGCTGACCTCCTGTCTGAACAGGTTGAGGTGATTTATGAGGTCCCATTGGGAGACCTGAAAACCGAGCTGTCTGGTTGCCTCCTCCTCGAGGTGATGCGCTTCGTCAATCACAAGGTGGCTATAGGGTGGCAGCACCTTGTTCTCGGCAACCATGTCCGAGAGAAGCA
>CAYHAX010000025.1:0-2843 GCA_964354695.1 uncultured Dehalococcoidia bacterium | reverse complement strand
CCGGGAGCAAACTCCTCCTCCTTGTAATAGCTAAAAAACATATCTTCCCATTCTTTGAAAAGATCGGGCAAATCCTTACGCTCGGTATCCCCCGCCTTGAGTTCATACCTGTCGCATATGCCACCATAGAAAGATTCCTGTCTCCCCCCTATTAATACTCTCTTCACGTCACAATGATTGGGGCAATGTTGACATTCAAAGGTTTTCACCTGATAGGTTCTATGTCTGAGGTCGAAGCCTACGAAATTGCTTTTTTCTTGCCTCTCTCTTCTTCTCTCCCTCGCAAGCAAAGCGGCGCCGATAGCGCCGGTCACGTTGTGTTGCTCAGGAACGGTGATTTGCTTACCCAGGATGTTTTCAAAGGCAGCAGCCACGCTTTTGTTTGATGCCACCCCGCCCTGGAAATATATCCTGTTGCCAATCTTTTTGTTTCCTACCACCTTCTCTATGTAATTGTTGGCTACCGAATAAGAAAGCCCTGCGATGAGGTCTATCTTAGGCAAGCCTACCTGCTGATGATGTATCAGGTCTGACTCCATGAAAACGGTGCACCGTGTTCCTAAATCCGCAGGATTCTTTGAATTAAAAGCGAGTCCACTGAATTCCTCAATTCTTATACCTAATCTAGCTGCCTGCTCCTGAAGGAAGGAGCCGGTCCCAGCGGCACAAACCTTGTTCATCTCAAAATCTACCACTGAGCCGGTTTTCAAACGGATGTATTTTGAATCTTGGCCCCCGATCTCAAATATGGTATCCACTGTGTTGTCGATTTCGAGGGTGGCCTTAGACTGTGCCGTAATCTCATTGATGACCACGTCAGCTCCAACAAAATCGCCCACAAAGTAACGACCGCTGCCGGTGACCCCAACCGCTTGAACTTCCACGAGGTCTTCTATACCCTTAGATATATCTAATAGGCCCTTTTTCACTGATTCAATAGGCTCGCCTTCAGTCATTAGATATCTCTTGCGCAACAGCTTCTTCTCTTGATTTAGAATAACTATGTTGGTGCTTGCTGCGCCAACGTCAATTCCCAGATAAACCTTCTCTTTCTGCCCCTTCTGGATTGGAATATCCTCAAGGTCAAGATTGGAGTTATCTCCACTCCAGACCAGTTTTTTCAAAAAGCCTTGCTTCGACTCGCTGGCTATTCTGACCATGTATTGCTGCAGACTATCTATGGCTTTACTAAGTTCGAGAGGGGTGCAACTTTCTCTTTCCCTTGCCATTATTGCGGAGCCCAGGGCACCCATGATAAGGAAATGCTCGGGGATGATCAGCTCACCCCGTTCAAGCCCCAGCAAATCTTCGAAGGCTCTAACCACGCCCTTATTGGCAGCTACACCACCCTGGAAAGCGATAGGCTTCATAAATTTCCTGCCTTTTCCCAGGTTGCTTATGTAGTTTCTCGCCAGGGCATAGCAGAGACCAGCCACTATATCTTCTTTTTGCGCCCCCTCCTGCTGGAGATGAACCATATCAGATTTGGCGAAGACGCTGCATCTTCCAGCAATAGTCGCTGGCTTCTTAGATTTCAGAGACATGTCGCCAAATTCTTTCTCTATAGCAATCCCCAGACGATACGCCTGTTGGTCGAGGAAGGAACCAGTTCCTGCAGCACATATCTCATTAAGTGCATGATCGATGATGACCGGCTTTCCCCTCTTCTCATCGAAATCCAGGAAAATCAGCTTCGAATCCTGTCCTCCAATCTCGATAACTGTCCTGACCTCTGGATGATAATGGGTAACAGCCCTCGCCTGGGTTATGATTTCGTTCTCTTTATTCACACCCAAAACATCAGCTACCAGATCACGACCGCTTCCGGTGGCTAACACTCCGCTCACCTTGGGAAAATCCCCGACAAGCCTGCTGAAGGCATCAAGCAATACAGGGACAGGCTGCCCCTTAGTACGTTCGTAGACGCTGGCAAGCAGGTGTACTTTTTCGTCGATGATAGCTATGTTCAGGCTAACCGAACCTATGTCTATACCCATATAAAGTTTGTCTCGGTCCGCCATTTTGCCCCTCTACACTAACCCTTTGCCAGCAATGTTCTTATTCATTATCGCCGTGCATGTAACTGAAGTAAGCGCTCATCGCTTCTAGAGACTCAACAGGAATAGGCGTAAGCTTGCCAATGCTCAAGACGCAGATATATATTTTCGCAGTCTTCTCCAGCATCTCACAGTTCGTGAAAGCTTCCCGCAGGTCTTTCCCCACACAGACCGCGCCGTGATTTGCCAACAAGACCGCATTTCTTGGCCCCAGAGCAGCAAGTACATTCTTGACCAGGTCCTCGCTGCCGGAGAGCGCATATTCAGCTACCTTTATGCCGCCGCCGAGATAGGTGACCTGGTCATCCACGATAGGGGGTATCTCCATACCGGCAACCGCAAAGGCACTGCTGAGAGTAGGATGGCTGTGAATTACAGCGTTCACCTTTTTGCGCACTTTATAGACCCCTATATGCAGCATTGTCTCGACAGAGGGACTGAACTCTCCCTCGACACGCTGTCCATCGAAGTCAACGACTGCTATATCGTCCACGCCGATTGTGTCATAATAGCGGCTGGTAGGGGTGATAGCCATCAATTCCCGTCCACTGGACTCTCTAATACGAATGCTAATATTCCCCGCCGTGCCCACTACAAAGCCTTTTTCTGACATCTGCTGCGCGGCCTCAAGCACAGCCTTCTTCTCAGAATTCCACATGCTCATCCTATTTCCTCACTCAAGCCCTCTATCCACCTGTTGCGAGTGGGAAGGCTGCATTTGTTTTCAAAAGGGAGCTCTATTAGACTCAGCACCTGCCGACCTCGCAGGAAAAAGAGGTCAATCTC
>CAYHAX010000024.1:0-3763 GCA_964354695.1 uncultured Dehalococcoidia bacterium | reverse complement strand
AGGGAAATCGGTGCTTACTCAGCAGATGCTCTGGGGCTCTCTGAAGAAAGGTTGCAGCGCTGTGGTCTTCACCACTGAGAACTCAGTAAAGAGCCTGGTCTCCCAGATGCAGAGCCTGAACCTGGATATCATGGATTATTTTCTGCTTTCCCGATTGTGGATATACCCTATAGACATCAAGAAAACGAGGCAAAGTCTGAGCGCAGGCCTTTTGCCCTTGCTTACCAGTTGTGCTAATAAGGGCATCGACCTGGCGGTGATAGACTCCCTGACGTACTATCTAACCCATGCCACTATCGAGGAGGTACTTTCCTTTTTCGAGGATTGCAAGAGGATTTCTGGCGGGGGGATGGGTGTTGTCTGCGTCGCGCACTCCTACGCCTTCGATGAGAAAGTCATGGTCAGGCTAGGGTCTATGTGTGATGCACACCTTAGACTGCGTATCGAGACAATGGGGAGCAAGATGATAAAGATCCTGGAGGTGGCTAAGGTGCGGGGCGCTGAGATGAACACGGGGAATATTATATCTTTCGATGTGGAGCCCAACTGGGGTATCAGGGTTATACCTTATTCTAAAGCTAGAGCCTAGGGAACGCCATGCCCAATATATTATTGCCCTTTGTTAACCAGGAAGAGGGAGAAGCTCCTCGGAACATTCCGCCTGAGGAGGAGCTGCTACCGCTGCTTTCCGAAGCGATGCAGGAGGCTTGTAAACAGAACAAGCACCTTCTGGATTACCTGCGATCGATTCCTATAGAGAAAATCGGTGTCCCTGAGTATTGTACTAAGCTCACGCGAAAACACGGAGATCAGCCGCAGAAGAACCTCATTTATCCTGTATCAGACAATGTGTACATCCACATCTATTCTGAGGCGGGCGGGGGCAGGCCCCACTATATCCCTGTGGAGCCGAGTTTAACTCAGGATATGAGTGAGATTATGCCAGAGGTCGAAGGCAGGCTGGTTGAGGTGGCTGGTGGACTCCGCGCAGCGGAAACGGACAAAGAGAGGAAAGAAGCAGTCCTGAAGTTAATAGACAGGGTATGTGTAGTATCCCGCAATGGCCCCAGCGCCCGCTTATCCAAAGGGGGTAATGGCAAGGGTGGAAATAGCAAGAGCAATAAGACCAAATTGGAGGTTACGCCCGAGCAGCTCGAAGCATTGAAGTATCTCATTATCAGAGACAAGGTGGGTATGGGCACCATAGATGCCATGATTAAGGACACCAACATAGAGGATATCAGTTGCAGCGGGCTGGGGCTTGTATTTCTTGAGCACAAGGTTTTCAAGAGCGTGAGGTCGGCTATATCCTTTGAGACACATGAGGACCTGGACGATTTTGTGCTTCGCCTCTCCGAGCAGATAAGAAGGCCTGTTACACTGCGCAATCCTATCATTGATGCTACTCTTCCCGACGGTTCCCGTATCAACATAGTTTTCGGCAGAGAGGTTTCGCGGAGAGGCAGCAATTTCTCTATCCGTAAGTTTACAGATACGCCGCTGAGCATCCTCGAGCTTGTTGAGTTCGGGAGCATAAGCTATGAAATGGCAGCTTATCTTTCTGTGGTGATAGAGGATGGGATGAATCTGTTTGTTGTGGGAGAGACTGCCTCAGGTAAAACCACTCTGCTCAATGCTATAACTACGTTTATTCCTCAGAACCACAAGATAGTGAGCATCGAGGATACGCCTGAGCTTCAGGTGCCTCATGCCAACTGGATTAGAGAGGTATCTAAAGCGCCAGGGCAGGGGGAGAAGGGGTCTAGTGTAAGCATGTTCGACCTGCTGAAGGCTGCTTTGAGACAACGTCCCAATGTGATAATTGTGGGTGAGATCAGGGGTGAGGAGGGGAATGTAGCCTTCGGCGCCATGCAGACAGGACATGAAGTGATGAGCACTTTCCATGCTTCAAACGTAGAAAAGTTAATCCAGCGTCTTACAGGCAATCCCATCAACATACCCAAGACGTATATGGATAACTTAAACGTTGTGGTATGCCAGAATGCCGTGAAGCTTCCTAATGGAAAACCAGGACGCCGTGCGACCAGCATCAGTGAAATCGTGGGTTATGATTCGGTATCCAACACATTTTCCTATGTCGAGGTGTTCCGCTGGGACCCGGTAAGGGATGTTTTTGAATTTGTGGGCAAAAGGAACAGCTATCTGCTGGAGGATAAGATAGCCATCAAGCGTGGTATCCCTCCTGATAAGAAGGCGCAGATTTACTCGCTGGTAGAGAGAAGGGCGAGGATACTGGAGAGGCTGCACAAGGAGAAGGGAGTGAGCAATTTCTATGAACTTCTCAAAGTTCTGGCCAAAGCGCAACAAGAAAGAATCTTCTAAGGCTAGAGAGTCGATTGACAGTGATTTTGTCAATTACGACTTGTTCTATCAGCTGTCGTACATGTCATCTATAGCTGCTGCGGGGATTACGCGCAGCCAGATATTCGAATTTGCCTCCCAGCTTTCCTGTAGTACATCGAGATATTTCGCAGAGGTTCATCTTCTAGCCAGGAAAATGCGCTATGACTATGCTGTGGCTTGTCGCATGGTAGGAGAGTCGGCTAAATCGGAAGCGGTCAAAAGCCTGCTGCTGCGCCTCTCCAGTTCCATGGGCTCCGGCGAAGCTGAATCGGACTTCTTAGGCCAGGAGGCAAAGATACAGGCTGAGGCGTTCAAGAATGACTATGAACGGGCTGTGGAGTCGCTAAGGAAGTGGACAGAGGCTTACGCTGCTTTAATTGTGTCAGCAGCTTTGATAGTTATGGTGGCTGCTATCTCTATGCTTATCTATCCGGTGGCAACGGGAGTTACTGTGGCGCTGGTAGGGATGACCATCGTTGTGGCGATTGTTGGGGCGTGGGCAATTTACAGGGTGTCTCCCAAGGAGGTGCGGGTACACAATCCTGCCACGTATTGTGGTACCTACGATAGGGCAGGACGTCTGGCACGGATTTTGCTGCCGATTGCTGCGGCTTCTTTCTTTGTATTGTTGTTGCTGGGTGCGGGTTTGGGATGGGCGCTTATGGTAGCTTCAGCTATGGTTTTTCCTATAGGGGTAGCCGGCACCCTGTTCGACAGGCAGGTGACGAAGAAGGATTCGGATGTCAGCACATTCCTGAGGTCGCTGGGGAATGTGGCATCTGCTATCGGGATTACGATATCCAACGCTCTGGATAGATTGGACCTCAGGTCAACTGCAAACCTTGCCAAGGATGTGAAGCACTTGCGCTCCAGGCTTGTTACCCGGCTGAAGCCTGAGCTTTGCTGGCAGCGTTTTTCTCTGGAGACTGGCAGTGAAACGATTTATCGCAGTGTGAAGATGTTTCAAGATGCCACCAGGCTGGGAGGTGACCCGCAGGAGGTTGGGGAGCGCTCCTCTCTGCTGGCGATGAACCTCGACTTTCTTCGGGCCAAGCGTGGACAGGTGTCATCCTCATTCCTTTTATTGGTGATGGGCATGCATGTTGCCCTTGTTGCACTGCTGTTGTTCGTAATACAGGTTATCACCATTTTCGGCAACACTGTGGAGGGGGTTTATTCGGATGCGATAACAGGGTTGCCTTCGAAGACGGTAGAGGTATTCAGTTTTAGCTTTGCGAACGTTGGTCTGCTGAAGACTATGGTGATACCGGTTATTCTGGTTCTGGCTGGTGCCAATGCATTCGCTATTAAGGCGGCTGATGGCGGCAACTGGTACAAGCTTTACGGCTATCTTGGCGTGACTTTCGGTCTGTCGGGTGCAGCGCTGGTGTTTGTGCCC